>NZ_JAHLQI010000005.1 GCF_018918345.1 Butyricicoccus intestinisimiae | reverse complement strand
TGACTGGTTTGTGATGCCCTCTCGTTGAGTGCCTGAATAGAATACACCTTTTTCGACACAAAGTCAACACTTTTTTCGCGTTTATTTGCGTTTTTTTGTGTAACTATACCGTTTTTTCTCATTCTATACACAAAAGCTGTCGTCTGGCATCACTGACACCCAGACGATAAGGTTCACAGCCGTTTCACCGCTCTCTCGTATGCCTGATACGTTGCGTGGTCAAAGCAAACCATGGTGACGCGCTCCATATCCGGATGCGTCTGCAAAAACTGCGCGATGGTCTGCACGGCAATATCTGCCGCCTGTTCCAACGGAAAATGATACACGCCCGTGCTGATAGACGGAAATGCCACGGTACGGCAGCCATGCTCCCACGCAACGGCCAGACTGTTTCGGTAGCTATTGGCGAGCAGCTGCGCTTCGTTATGGTTTCCACCGCGCCAAATCGGTCCCGGCGTGTGCACAACATACTTCGCTGGCAGCTGATAGCCCTTTGTGATTTTTGCTTTTCCGGTCTCACAGCCGTGCAGCGTGCGGCACTCTGCAAGCAGCTGCTTTCCTGCCGCCCGATGAATTGCGCCGTCCACACCGCCTCCGCCGAGCAGCGAACAATTCGCCGCATTAACAATCGCATCCACGGCATATGTCGTAATATCGCCCTGTTCAATGGATAATTTCATCGTTTTTTCCTCCTGACAAAAAAACGGCGCAGGAGTCCCCGCGCCGTTTGATTTATTTTGCATTGGAAAGCATCAGCTTGATACGATTTTCCTGATTGATGCGTGATGCACCCGGATCGTAGTCTACGCTGACGATGTTTGCCTCCGGATAGATCTCCCGAATTTTGCGAATCATGCCCTTGCCCGCAATGTGGTTCGGCAGACAGCCGAACGGCTGGGTCAGAACAATATTCGGCACATTTTCCTCAATCAGTTCTACCATTTCTGCCGGAAGCAGCCAGCCTTCACCCATCTTGACGCCAGGGCTGATAATTTTATGCGAAAGCTTGCGCACGCGCTCAAATTCCATCATCGGACGGAAATGTCCATCGCGCTTGATGACATCAATCATATCCTTCTGCTTGCTGAGCAGGAATCGATAAACCGCCTGCATAACAGCCGCACTTTTTATCGAGCGTCCGTACAGCTGGAAGTCAATAATGCCATTGTAGATACAATACAGACAGAAATCCAGCAGTCCCGCCAGCACCGGCTCCGTACCCTCTCCGAGCAGGAACTGTTCCAAATTGTTGTTTCCAAGCGGAGAAAATTTGACATAAATCTCTCCGACAATGCCGACTTTCTTTTTCGAACCAAAGTTTTCCATCTCAATCTGCGCAAACCGCTTACAGATGAGCACATACATCATGCGGACATACTTATAGCGAATCAACTTATCTCCGCGGAAGTCCTTTGTGATTTTATTGAACAGCTCATCCACTGCCTTCTGGCAGTCACCCTTGTGCACCTCATACGGGCGGCACTGGTTAAAGATGTGCATGATAAAGTCACCGAGCAGCACGCCGTAAGCAACCTGAATAAACGCCTTTCGCGTCAGCTTAAAGCCCGGATTTGCATTTTTCTCCAAGCCGGAGAAGTTCAGCGAGATGACCGGAATATACCCCATGCCGTTTTTGATGAGTGCCTTGCGCAGCAGATGAATGTAATTGGACGCACGGCAGCCGCCGCCCGTCTGCGTAATCATAAGCGCAACCTTGTGCAGGTCATACTTGCCGGATTCCAGCGCATCAATAAACTGACCGATGACGAGCAGAGCCGGATAACAGGTATCGTTATGTACATTTTTCAGACCGCACTCTGCAATCTGCGGCCCTTCGGTTTCCAGAACCTCCATGTTGTAGCCGTAGTTCTTCATGATGGAAGTAATCAGCTTGAGCTGCACCGGCAGCATGTTCGGAACCAGAATGGTATAGTCTTTTTTCATGTCCTCGGTAAACGGAACATGCGGGATTTCACGCGTTTCCTGCATTCTGTTTTCCCTCCTCTACTGCGGCGAGCATACTGCGGATACGAATTTTCGCAGCACCCAAATTGTTAATCTCATCAATTTTCAGCTGTGTATAAATTTTGCCGCCTTCTTCCGTGATGGCGCGCATTTCGTCGGTTGTAACGGCGTCAATGCCGCAGCCGAAGGATACCAGCTGTATGAGCTGTGCATCCGGTCTGTGTACGGCCCAGTTGGCAGCGGCATACATGCGGGAATGATACGTCCACTGGTTCAGGACATTGACGGTCGGCATCTCTGCCAGCGGTGCGACAGCGTCCTCGGATACAATGACCATGTTGTACGACTGAATCAAGCGGTCAATGCCGTGGTTGATTTCCGGATCAATGTGATACGGGCGTCCCGCCAGCACGGCAATCTCCAAGCCGTGCTCCTCAGCGTAGGCAATTGCCTCCTTGCCCTGTGCGGCAATGTCCGCATAATAGCGATCCAGCTCTGCATAGCCCGCTTCCGCTGCCTGCTTGACCATCTTTTTATTGATATGCGGATATTTCTTGACAAACAGCGCACATGCTGTCTTGAGGAAATCCTTCTTTCTGTCCAGCTCGATATACGGCATCATAAAATCGACACCCTGCAAATGGCTCATATTCGCCTTGAGCAGCTCCGGATAATACGCTACAACCGGACAGTTATAGCAGTTTGCCGTGCGGTGTTCATCCAGATTATACGTCATGCACGGATAGAAAATTGCATCGACGCCCTTGCTCAACAGGTTTTCTATGTGACCGTGCATGAGCTTAGCCGGATAACAGACGGTATCCGACGGAATCGAGTTCTGACCCTGTGCGTACATGGCGCGGGTCGAAACATCCGACAGCACAACTTCAAAATCCAAATGCGTCAAGAACGTGTGCCAGAACGGCAGCAGTTCAAACATATTGAGTCCAAACGGAATGCCGATTCTCGCCTTGCCCGGCTGGCTCTTGCGGTATTGCTGCAAGCGATTGAGCTTGTACTCATACAAATTCGGCAGCTTGAGCTTATCTCCGCCGCCAAGCGGACGTTCACAGCGATTGCCGGAGATAAATTTGCGGCCGCCCGGGAACATGGAAACCGTCAGGGAACAGTGATTGGTGCACATGCCGCACTTGACGGAGGTTGTTTTATGTGTAAAGTTTTTCAGCTCATCCAGAGAAATCAGCGAGCTGGTCTCTTTCTCGTTTGCCATTGCGTGCAGGGCTGCGCCATACGCGCCCATCAGGCCGGAAATCACCGGACGGGTGACATTTCTGCCAATTTCCATTTCAAACGAGCGCAAAATCGCATCATTCAGGAACGTACCGCCCTGTACCACGATGTGTTTGCCGAGATCGTCCGGAGAATGCGCACGAATAACTTTATACAGCGCATTTTTGACAACACTGACGGACAAACCGGCAGAAATGGCGTCAATGCCTGCGCCGTCCTTCTGCGCCTGCTTGACAGACGAGTTCATAAATACGGTGCAGCGCGAGCCGAGGTCAATCGGATGCTCTGCAAACAGACCCAAGCGGCAAAATTCTTCGATGCTGTATCCCATCGAGCGCGCGAAGGTCTCAATAAACGAGCCGCAGCCGGAGGAGCACGCCTCATTCAGAGAAATATTGTCGATACAATTGTTGGCAATCTTAAAGCACTTGATGTCCTGTCCGCCAATATCAATGATAAAGTCAACATCCGGCTCAAAATGACGCGCTGCCTTAAAATGCGCCATGGTTTCAACAAGACCATGATCGACGCCAAACGCATTGAGAATCAGCGCTTCACCATAGCCTGTAACGGCAGAACCGGCTATGCGAATGCGGTCTCCGCACAGCTCATACAGCTTGATGAGCTGTTCTCTGACGACATCAACCGGATTGCCCTTGTTCGGGCTGTAATAGTTAAACAAAATCTGATGGTTCTCACCGATCAGCACCAGTTTTGTTGTCGTCGAGCCGCAGTCAATGCCAAGATATGCCTTGCCGCTGTACATCGTCACGTTTTCGCGCATGATGTCATGCGAATTGTGACGGCGGCGGAACTCAATGTACGCTTCCTCCCCTTGGAACAGCGGCTCCAGCGTTGCTGTTTTCACGCGAATATTCGCGGTTTTTTCCAGCGTATCCAGCAGCTCCTGATAGGTATACGTCTTTTCCGACGTATCCTTTGCGTAAACTGCCGCACCGGCAGCAATGGCATACGGAGCCAATTCCGGAAAATGCGCGTGCTCATCAGACAGCTGCAGTGTCTCCTGAAACCGCTTCTGCAAGCCCTTAAAGAAAAACAGCGGGCCGCCGAGGAACACAACATCCCCTTCAATTTCACGTCCCTGCGCCAGACCGGCAACCGTCTGATTGACAACAGCCTGAAAAATAGAAGCCGCCACATCTTCTTTGCGGGCGCCTTCGTTGAGCAATGGCTGTATATCACTCTTTGCAAAGACGCCGCAGCGCGATGCGATGGTATAAATGCGCTCTGCCTTCAGCGAGAGTGCATCCAGTTCATTCGGCTGCACATCGAGCAGCACGGCCATCTGGTCAATAAAAGCGCCCGTACCACCGGCACAGGAGCCATTCATTCGTTCCTCCAGCTGTCCGGTCAGGAACACAATTTTTGCATCCTCGCCGCCCAATTCAATGACCACATCCGCCTTCGGCACAAAGGTTCCGACGCATTTTCTCGTCGCAAAAACTTCCTGTACAAAGTCTACACCACTTGCCTTTGCCACACCGAGGCCTGCCGAGCCGGTAATTGCCACGCAAATATTTGCATCACCGATTACCTGCTTGGCGTCCCGCAGCATCTCACAGGCTTTTTCACGCACCTTCGAGAAATGCCGCTCATATTTCCGATACAAAATTTCAAGGCGTCCAGTCGCATCATTTACGCCGGCCGCCACGAGTTTTACGGTTGTTGAACCGATATCAATACCTAAATACACATTCATATAATAACCTTTTTTCTTCTCGCTCTGTCATCACAGCAGAGCCATGTGACGCACACGAATTAAAAACTATTAGTATCATATTACTCATTTTCAAAAAAATAGTCAACATTTCTGCCGGCTGTTCCTGCCATTTTCTGATTCTTTTACAAAATTATAACACTTATCTTTCGGTATGGAGAACTATTTGCACAATGCAAAAAGCCGGCGATAGGAATCGCCGGCCATTTTTTCTTGTCACTCCAACCGATCTCGATCCAGTTTGCCGTTCTCTGTCATCGGGAGCGAATCCACGATGCGGACAATGCCTGGAATCATATGTGTCGGCAGATGCGGACGCGCCGCCGCGCGAATCTGTCCCGGTGTCATCTCATGGCTGACGGTGACATATGCCACCAGATGACCATAGCGTTCGACAACGCCGCAGCCGGTGACGCCATGAATGCGCACCATGTGATTTTCTACGTCGCCCGGCTCAATGCGCACACCGCGCACCTTAATCATGCCATTCTTTCGATAGCTCCAATACAGTCTGCCGTCCTCCGTTATCAGACCAATATCACCGGTGCGGAATGCAGGCTGTCCGTCAATCGTACAGAATCCGCCCTCTTCTTCGTTGGTATATCCGCCCGTCACACTCTTGCCGATCAGGACAATTTCGCCTTCTTCACCAACCGGAACATCCTCATTGTCCTTCATAATGCGAATGGTCGTGCAGGCATCCTTTACAATGCCCACCGGAAGTCTGTCATCACACATATCATCCGTAATTTGCGCCGCACAGACATTGCAGGTCGCCTCCGTCGGACCATATCCGTTGATGACCGTCAAATCCCCGTCAAAGCACTTGAGCAGGTGGCGCACCGTGCCCGGATGCAGCGACTCACCGGACAGATAAACTACCCGCAGGTTCGGCATCATCTCTCTGCCGAATCGGTTGCTCTGCATCATAAAATGCACAAGCGTCGGCGGAAGAACCATCATCGCCGCATTGGATTTTTCCAGATGCGGATATAGCTTGGTCAAATGCTGCTGAATTTCCGAATTGGTCGTCACAAGTGTGCGTCCATGCGTCAGCGCATAGTAAATATCTGTCAGAGACAGGTCAATCGAGAACATTGCCAGATTGAGGATCGTCCCCTCTTCCTCCGGCTTGAGCGGAATGGTTTTATCCATCCAGTCAATGTAATTGTTCAAATTGCCGCGCGTTGCCTGCACGCCCTTCGGATTGCCCGTACTGCCGGAAGTAAAGGTAATATAGGCGAGCTGATCTTCCGCATATGCATCCGGCAGCTGCACTTCCTGCTCCGGCGCCTCATCGGATACCGCCATAATGTTCAGCGACAGCGCCGAACCCGCTCCCGCAAAGCCGCGGCCAACGGCACATAAAATCAAGCCTGCGTCCGCCTGCGATGCAATCGCCTTGCGGCGGCCGACCGGCTGCTGCGGGCTGACCGGAATATACGGCACGCCCGCACGCAGACAGGCAACGTATGCCAGAACCATGCTGTATTCTTTATGACCGTACACAATGACACGCTTTGCGCCAGATGCAATGATATGCTTTGCCAGATTTTCCGATCTGCGGTACAGCTCTCCATAAGTAATCGAACCGGAAGAGGAAGTAACCGCTACGACGTCCTCCGGATGCTTGTAAATTGCAGAAATATCCATTTGATTCCACTCCTGTCTTGCGTGTGAAACGGCGTAACACAAAATAACCATCACTACTAAAAATCATACCATGCCGTGCGCGTTCTTTCAACCAAATTTCCTGTATTTTTTTGCAGAAAATTTGAAATTTATCTGATTTTATCCTTGACAGACCGGCGAAAAAGTATTAGGATAGTTGCAACAAGTGAATATCCTTATCAAGAGAGGTGGAGGGAACGGCCCTATGAAGCCCGGCAACCTACTATAGCAAGGTGCCAAATCCGGCGGTATTACCAGATCGAGAGATGAGGGATCGTTCGGCGCTCTGTGTAATTTGCAGAAGCGCTTTTTTATTCGTTAAATCAAAAAACATATCTCATAGAAAGAAGGTATCCCAATGGGAAAGAACTTATTTACCTCTGAGTCCGTTACCGAAGGACATCCGGACAAAATCTGCGATCAGATTTCTGACGCAATTCTAGACGCAATCATCGCAAAAGACCCGACCGCTCGTGTTGCTTGTGAGACGACCGTAACCACCGGCATCATCTCCATCATGGGCGAGATTACCACCAACGCCGTTGTCGATTACGGCACCATCGCTCGCGAGACCGTTCGTGAGATCGGCTATGACCGCGCAAAGTATGGCTTTGACTGCGACACCTGCGCTGTTGTCACCAGCATTGACAAGCAGTCCACCGACATTGCTATGGGCGTTGACAAGGCACTGGAAACCAAGGAAGACGCTGCTCTCGACCTGACCAATGGCGCAGGCGATCAGGGCATGATGTTCGGCTATGCCTGCACCGAGACGCCGGAGCTGATGCCGCTGCCGATTTCTCTGGCACAGAAGATGGCAAAGAAGCTGACCGACGTGCGCAAGGCTGGCACTGTCAGCTATCTGCGTCCGGACGGCAAGACACAGGTTACCGTTGAGTATGACGAAAACAACAAGCCGATTCACATCGACACGGTTGTTCTGTCCACCCAGCATGATCCGGATGTCACGCTGGAGCAGATCCGCAAGGATATGATTGAGCTGGTTATCAAGCCGACGCTGCCGGCAGATCTGTTCGACGAAAACACTCGCATTTTCGTCAATCCGACCGGCCGTTTCGTCATCGGCGGCCCGCAGGGCGACTCTGGTTTGACCGGCCGTAAGATCATCGTTGATACATACGGCGGTTCTGCACCGCACGGCGGCGGCGCATTCTCCGGCAAGGACCCGACCAAGGTTGACCGCTCTGCTGCTTACGCTGCTCGTTACGTGGCAAAGAACATCGTTGCTGCCGGTCTGGCTGACAAGTGTCAGGTACAGCTCGCATACGCCATCGGCGTAGCACAGCCGGTATCCGTCCGCGTAGACACCTTCGGCACCGGCACGGTTGCTGATTCCAAGCTGGAAGATGCCGTTGAGCAGGTATTCGATCTGCGTCCGACCGCAATCATCCGCGATTTGGATCTGCGCCGTCCGATTTACCGTCAGCTCGCCGCTTACGGTCACATGGGCCGCACCGATCTGGATGTGTCTTGGGAAAAGACCGACCGCGTAGATGCGCTCAAAGCTGCTGTCGCAGGCTAATTTCCATAATAACAGACAGAGTGTGTATCTTTTCAGATACACACTCTTTTTTTGCGCATACAAAAGAGGCTGCGGACGAATCCGCAGCCTCCCTGTGTACAAGAGAATGAGAGCCTATGTTTTTTTGAATGTTTCTTACGGGCGAACAGCGTTCTTTCTCATATCAACTACTACGGATACTACGATAATCAGACCCTTGATTACCTGTGTCAGGTTATCGTTAACACCCAGAAGAACGAGGCCGTTGTTGATGATGCCGAGGATCAGGATACCGGACAGTACACCGGACATGCGGCAGATACCGCCTGTCTGAGAAGTACCACCGATGGTAGCTGCTGCGATTGCATCGAACTCGTACTGCAGACCGTTGGTGGACGGGTCAGCAGAACCGGTACGAGCTGCCAGCATTGCGCCAGCCAGACCGGACACCAGACCACACCACATGTAGGTGAGAATCAGGTTCTTTTCTACGTTGATGCCTGCTACGCGTGCTGCCTGACGGTTGCCGCCGATTGCGAAGATGTTCTTGCCAAAGCGGCACTGCGTCATCATGAACCACGAAATGATAAATACAATCAAGAAGATGAATACAACCATCGGAATGCCGCCGACTTTATAAACGGCGAAATTACGGAAGCTCTGATCCAGATTAGATACCGGCTTATTGGAGTACATCTTTGCCAAAGCTCGACATATGAGCTGTGAACCCAACGTCGCGATAAACGGATGGATATGTGTGCAAGCGACCAGCCAGCCGCAGATAATACCAACAATTGCGCCGATAACCATAGCAACGATGATACAAACAACTGCCGGCATATGCACGCTAATCAGACGACTCGGCAGATCAGCTTGCTGTGCGAGGGATGCGGATACTACAGCGGACAGAGCAGCTACAGCACCAGGACCCAGATCGATACCGGCGGACAGGATGCACCAGCAAACGCCGCAGGTAATGATGCCCTTTACGGACTCAGAAGAAATCAGCGTGGTCAGGTTGCCGACCGTCATAAACTTCGGACGAACCGCGGTCAGAGCAATTGCCAGAATAATCAGAACAAACCACATAGCGTTGTCTGACATGAATTTTTTGAAATCAAAGCCCTTTTTTGTTGCTTCCATTATGAGAGTCTCCCCTTTCTTTTACTTGGCAGTGGCGAAGTCGTTCTTTTCGCCGTGTGCATAGGTCAACAGTTCCTGTGAATCATACGGATCGCCGCCGTCACGGTTACGGTCAATGATACCCATCATGTGACCCTCATACATAACCAGAATACGGTCAGCCATGCCGGATACTTCCGGAAGCTCGGAGGAAATCATGATGATTGCCTTGCCCTCGCCTGCCAGCTGTGTGATAATCGAATGGATTTCAGACTTCGCACCGACGTCGATACCACGAGTCGGTTCGTCGACAATCAGGATGTCCGGATTGAGCAGCAGCCAGCGCGCCAAAAGCACCTTCTGCTGGTTACCGCCGGACAGGTTCATAATGCGCTGACGCATAGACGGAGTCTTGGTGCGCATTGCCTGATTCCACTTGATTGCATCCGTTTCCATCTTCTTATGATTCTGGGGGAAACCATAGTTTTTCAGGGATGCCATTACAGTATTCTCTGTGATATCAAGCAGTCCAAAGATACCATTGCCGCGACGATCCTCGGTCAGAAGACCAATCGAGTTTGCAATTGCATCCTCCGGGCTCTTGATGTTAACTTCCTTGCCATTGAGGAAAATCTGACCGGCGGTCTTTTTGCGCATACCGAAGATGGTCTCTACAATCTCCGTACGACCCGCACCTACCAGACCTGCGAATCCAAAGATTTCGCCGCGGTGTACCTGGAAGCTTACGTGCTCGAACGCCTTGCCGGATGCCAGATCCTTAACCTCAAGAATAACATCACCGATTTCGCAATCTACCTTCGGGAACATGTTGCCAACCTGACGTCCTACCATCATCTCTACAACCTTGTCCACGTTGAGGTTTGCTGCGCGGTCTGTGCCGATGTACTCACCGTCACGGAATACGCTGATGTCATCACTGATGCGGAAGATTTCTTCCATTTTATGAGAAATGTAGATGATTGCAACGTTCTTGGACTTCAGATCCGCGATAATATCGAACAGATGCTCTACTTCCGTCTCGGTCAGAGCGGAAGTCGGCTCGTCCATGACTACGACCTTTGTATCGTAAGATACGGCCTTTGCAATTTCTACCATCTGCTGCTGAGCTACCGTCAGATCTCTCATCATATCGTCCGGATTCAGCGCCAGATTCCACTTTTCAAACAGTTCTTTTGCTTCCTTGCGTGCCCGCTTGTGGTCACACATCAGCTTGTTCTTCATCGGGAAGCGGCCAAGCCACAGGTTTTCGCATACGGTACGATCCGGTACCGGAGACAGCTCCTGATGGATCATGGTAATGCCTGCGTTCATCGCCTGCAGTGGACTTTTAAACTCCACTTCCTTGCCGTCGAAGATAATCTTGCCAGAGGTGCACGGCTGAATGCCGATCAGACACTTCATCAGTGTCGATTTACCTGCACCGTTTTCACCCATCAGAGTATGAACGGTACCGGGGCGAACGTTCAGCTGTACGCCTTTCAGAGCTCTTACGCCCGGAAATTCCTTGACAATGTCGTGCATTTCGAGGATATACTCACTCACGTTTGTGTTCACCCTGCCTTTCCTACCTTCTTGCTTAAATGAGGGCGTCAGACTATGTCCGACGCCCTCAACGTCTCACTCAATCATCAGTTGTTATCCTTCTCTCTCAAAGATAACTGCTTTTACATTAGAGATAGTCCGCTACGTTGTCCTTGGTTACCGGCTCGAACGGGATCCAAACGATGGAATCGCTGTAGTCCTTGCCGCTGTCATCCTTGGTGAACGAGGTGCCATCGTTGGCAGCCTTGCCTTCAACGAGGTTCAGAGCAGCTTCGATGCAGCCCTTGCCCTGTCCCAGCGGGTTCTGGTAAACGGTCATTGCCATCTTGCCAGCCTGTACTGCTGCTGCGCCGTCCTTGGTGCAGTCGATACCAACGATCGGGAAGGAAGCCGGATCGATGCCAGCAGCTTCGCAAGCCTCGATAGCGCCGAGAGCCATTGCGTCGTTGTTGGAGATGATGCAGTCAAATTCCTGTCCGGAAGTCAGAACCGGGCTGATCTTGTTCATTGCCTCTGCACGGTCGTACTTACCAGCCAGATCTACAACGGAAGTTGCCTTGATGCCGTTGTCTTTCAGTGCCTTCAGAACGCCTGCACAGCGCTTGATCTGGGATACCTGACCCAACTCGCCCTGCAGCAGGATGTACTTGATTTCGGTCTTGCCCTGCTTCTTGAAGTGGTCAGCCAGATACTCGCCCTGGAAGTAACCGGAGGTATCCTCGTTAGAACCACAGAAGCCAACATTCTTTGCTGCCAGAACTTCCATGTCAGACGGCGGACGGTTTACAAATACCAGCGGGGTGTCGCCAGCTGCGTCTACGAGGGACTGTGCTGCATCGGAGTCTACCGGGTTTACGATAACAGCTTCGTCACCGCCGTTTACTGCGGTCTCAATGTACTGAATCTGCTTTGCAGAGTCATTCTGTGCGTCCTGAGAAGTCAGCTTAACGCCTGCTTCTTCTGCGGAGGACATAGCTGCGGATTCCAGCGTAGACAGGAACTCATCACGTGTGGACATGATCAGTGTCATTGTTCCCTTTTCGCCGGAGCCACCGGAAGCCTTGGAATCGTCGCCGGACGGTCCGCAACCAGCCATCATGCCTGCGCAGGTAACGCCTGCCAGAACGACTGCCATCATTTTCTTCAGTTTCATAGTTTCTCTCCTCTTCTTTTCTGTCTTTTGCGTTTGGGATGACGCTCTCGACTTTTGATGTATCAAGAATAACACCACAATGTTACAATTGCAAGTATTTATTTGTTGATTTTGACCAAATACGCATTTTTCATGCAATTCTTCTAAGTTTTATGCAGATTTTTTATACAACATTAACATGAAATATATTGCTTACAATTCTCGTTTATTTTTCTTGTTTAGATACTGTTCATCTTTTATAGTACATTATCGTCATTTTCTTGCATTATTTCGCATTTTTATTCTGTTATTTTTATTTTTGCTCATGAAATTTCGTTTTTTTGTCGCGCGTGCCTTTGTGCACCTTGTCACCACCGCCCCATTTTTCCCTGCGTTCTCGCACACGCTTTTCGCTATTTTATTAAATAAATTGCTGTTTTATAAAAATTTTCCTATTTTTTCGTCCAATCTTCTCTTGTGTTCCCACGCAGCTCCTTGGCAGTTCTTTGTTTATTTTTTCACTATCTTTGAAGCAGTATTTCTTTGTGTTTTTTATTATTTTTTCATATTTTGTAATTTTTCCTTCCGCATTTCCTCCCAAAAACAACACAATCTTGTCTTTTTTCCATTGCTTTTACAAAAAGTTTCCTTGTATTTTTTACCCTTTCCCTGTATACTTTTTTACAGGAATTCCATGCAATTCAATTGCTATTTCAATAGAAACACAAAAGAATCAGGAGGTCTCCCATGAGGAAAAAGTCAATATTCGTATATATTCTTCTGCTCTTGGCAATCGTCTGCGCGGCCTGCTTCGGCGCGTATCAGTATTTCTTCGGCGCACTCGAGCACGATTCTTCCTTTGAGGACGCCGTGGACAATGCAGTAGATCGTCTCGCCGTCAATGAGCAAACCGATTTAAACAACGCGGATATCAAAAACATTGCCATCTTCGGCATTGACAGTCAGGACAGCAAAAAAGGCCGTTCGGACGCGACCATGATTCTATCCATTGACCGCGTACACAACAAAATCAAGCTGTGTTCCATTGCCCGCGACACCTTGGTTTATATTCCGGATAAAGATGTATACGAGAAGTTCACGCACGCCTATGCATACGGCGGCGCACAGCTCGCCGTGAAAACGCTCAACAAAAACTTCAATCTCAATATTACCGATTATGTCGCTGTCAATTTCAGCGAAATGGCGAGCATCGTGGACATGCTCGGCGGCGTACAGGTTAATCTGAGCGAAGCTGAGATTCCGTATCTCGGCGAATGCGGCAAATCCCTGACTGCCGGCGACAGCGTGACATTAAACGGAGAACAAGCGGTTTCCTATTCCCGCATCCGCCATTTGGACAGCGATGACATGCGCACAAGCCGTCAGCGCGAAGTCATGGCCTCTCTGTTTTCCAAAGCGGGCAGTCTGACCGCGACCCAATATCCCGCACTGATCCGTCAGGGACTGGGGCTGTGCACCACATCTCTGGACTATTCCGAGATTCTCAAGCTGTCACAGTTTTTGCTCACGAGCAAACCGACCTTGGAGCAGGACGCCCTTCCGGGCAGCCATGTCGATGCTTGGGGCGGTATTATGCCGTCCAGCCGCGCTTGGTGCTACGTCTATGACCTGCGAGAAGCATCAGATTATCTGCTCTCCTTTATTTATGAGGATATTTACACCAGCGCCGGCATCAATCTGCCGAGCGCAACCGTTGACAAGAGCTTTATCAAATAACGAAATGCACGCATGCGGCGGCTGTCTGTTTTCAGACGGCTGCCGTTTTCGTTTTTTCTTTACAAAAGGATTGGATTTTGGTACACTGAAGGTAAAGATACGGGTAATTGCTGATTGCATGTTTTCAAAATACATCGGCACTCGTCACATGGAAAGGAGTCCATATATTATGTCTTATGGTATCAAGTCCCCTGCTCGCTACATGCAGGGCAACGGTGAGCTGGCAAACCTCGGCCGCAATGTCAAGAAGATGGGCGAAAAGTTTCTCGTCCTCTGCTCCCCGAACAACAAAAAGCGCGTTGGCGTACAGATTGAGGAGAGTCTGAAGTCGGTAGAAAAGGAAGTTATTTTCTGCGAGTTCAACGGCGAGTGCACCAAGGCGGAAATCACCCGCGTTATGGATGCTGTCACCGAAAACAACTGCGATGTTGTCATCGGCGTCGGCGGCGGCAAGGTCATCGACACCGCAAAGGCTGTTGTCACCAATCTGGGCGGCTATCAGCTGGTTATCATCCCGACCGTTGCATCCAACGACTCCCCGTGCAGCGGCGTTGCAGTTATCTATAACGACGAAGGCGTTGTCATCAAGGCTCTGATGATGAAGCGCAATCCGGATCTCGTTCTGGTAGATACCGCTGTGATTGCACAGTCTCCGAAGCGTCTGCTCGTAGCCGGCATGGGCGATGCGCTGGCTACTTGGTTTGAAGCACGCGCATGCAAGGCATCCGGTGTCAAGACCATGGCGCGTGGCCAGTGCTCCAACACCGCACTGATGATGTCCAAGCTGTGCTATGACATTCTGATTCGCGACGGCGTCGGTGCGCTGGAAGCACTGGAGGCCAAGCAGTCCAACGATGCACTGGAAAATGTCGTTGAGGCTTGCATCTATCTGTCCGGCGTCGGCTTTGAGAGCGGCGGTCTGGCAGCAGCTCACGCCATCAACGATGGTTTTGCTTATGTTCCGCAGGCACACGGCATGTACCACGGCGAAAAGGTTGCCTTTGGCACACTGGCGCAGCTGGTTCTGGAGCATGCTTCCGAAGGCGAGATGAACGAAGTTCTGTCATTTATGAAGCTGGTTGGTCTGCCGATGACGCTGGCTGATCTGGGCATCACCGATGTCAAGGAAGAGGAAATCCGCAAGGTAGCAGAAGCTGCTGTTGTTCCGACGCAGTCCACCAAGAATCTGCGCAAGGACATCACCGCAGACGAAGTATACGCTGCCATCATGGAAGCAGACAAGATCGGCACCGCATACAAGGCATAACAGGTTCTGCTTCTTTGTCAGACAGGAGGGAGTATCATGGCAACGGCTTACAGCCCGAATATGGAATTTCACCTGAAAATCAAGTCCGGCGACATTGGCAGATATGTTATTTTGCCCGGTGATCCCGGACGATGCGAAAAAATTGCAGCTCTGTTTGACAATCCGGTAAAAATCGCATCCAACCGCGAATTTACCACATATACCGGCACGCTGGACGGCGTACCGGTCAGTGTGTGCTCAACCGGCATCGGCGGTCCGTCCGCAGCCATTGCGTTGGAAGAGCTGGTACACTGCGGCGCAGATACGTTTATTCGCGTCGGCACATCCGGCGGTATGCAGCCGGATGTGCTGGGCGGCGATTTGGTCATCGCAACCGGTGCCGTGCGTATGGACGGCACCGGCACAGAATACGCACCGATTGAATATCCGGCGACACCGCATTTTGATGTCGTGCAGGCGCTGCATCAGGCAGCGACACAGGCCGGGCACCGGTTTCACACCGGCGTTGTGCAGTGCAAGGATTCATTCTACGGACAGCATGAACCGGAAAATATGCCGGTATCTGCGGAGCTGGAGCAAAAGTGGAATGCTTGGCTCGGCTGCGGCGCGCTGGCGAGTGAAATGGAATCCGCGACACTGTTTATCGTCGGCGCGGTGCGCCGCGTGCGTGTCGGAACGATTTTGCTCGTGCTCGGCAATCAAACCCGCCGCGCGATGGGGCTGGAGGACATACAAGTGCATGACACCACAGCATGTGTGCAAACCGCAGTACAAGCATTGCGATTGCTCATCGCATCTGACAAACAAAAACAAGCATGACAAAAAGGCAGGAGCATCGCTCCTGCCTTTCTCATTTCATATTTGTAACATAATTACGGATCGACCAAAATGCCAATGCCTACCAGTCCCGGACCGGTGTTGATCGCCAGCGTTGCGGTAATCTGATCTTCTGCCACAATCTTTCCCTGTTTGATGATCTTTTTCAGGATCGGCTTGATGGCCGCCGCTTCTTCCTGTGCGCCTCCGTTCATGAGCGCCAGCAGCGCCGGTCTGCCGCCGCAGAAAGCTTCTACATGATGCAGCAGCTTTTCTTTTCCCGCCTTTGCACCGCGGATTTTCTCCACAGTATAATAGGAGCCTTCCTCATTGCACGAAATAATCGGCTTGATCTTGAGCAGGCTGCCTGCTACGGATGCAACACCGCCAATCCGGCCGCCCTTGCGCAGATATTCCAAGGTGTCCATATAAAAGAACACCTTGCTGTCACTGACTTTTCCGCTCAGCTTTGCACAGATTTCTTCAAACGGAATCTGTTTGCTCACCTGTTCCGCTGCCCAAATCGCAAGCAGTCCTGAGCCAATCGAAATGTTTTTCGAGTCCAAAATAAACGACTGAAGTTCCGGATGCTCCTCAAAGATCAGCCGTGCCGTATTATACGTACTGCTCAGCTTGCTGGAAATAAAGACGCCGATGACATTTTCATAGCCTTCTTCCTTGATCTCCTCAATGATGTCATAATAATCCTGCATAACCGGTGTGGAGGTATGCGGAATTTCCTCCGGAAAGCGCTTGTATACATCATGTGCCAGCGCAACGCTGTCCATATAGTGCTCGTTTTCATATGAAACGCGCAGCCGAAGCACCTTCATATCGTATTTCTGAATCAAAGACTGCGGAACATCACAGCCGGAATCAACGAGAATAACGGTCTTGCTCTTCTTCATGGTATATTCCTCACGATAAACATAGTTTTGATAACCATATAGTATAGTATTACATATCCACCGTTTTTTGTCAAGTATGCACTTGCCTGTCCGTCTGTTTTCTGTTAAGATATGTCCATAAAGGAGTTGATACGATGCCGAACACCGAAAAGCCGACTTTGCATCTGACACCGCAGGAAATAGAATTTTGCATTTCCGCTCTGCAAATCGAAATAGAAAACGTTGACCACGACGCGCAAACCAATGAGCTTTCCGAGACCGATTGCAAGGAACTGGACGCTTACGCCCAGCGGCTTGGTGCTGTACAGGACCAGCTGCTCATCGGACAGACGGATTTCCGCCCCGACACCCTGCTTCCGGTCTATGACTTGATAAAAAGTCAGCGCAACGCACTCAATGATATTCTTGACTACGAGGACGTGGCGCCCGATATGCGCCAGCAGGGACAGCAGCACGTGCGCACGGCAAATTCCGTTCTGCGCAGGCTGAAAAAGTACCTGCGGGAATTTGAAATCGAAATATAAACGCATACATAGATCAAAAAACAGGCTCTCTCTGATTTTTCAGAGAAAAGCCTGTTTTCATTTTATGATTTTGCGCGCTCGCGGTTGTCTAAGCGATGTTCATACACGCCCCAGCGCCTGCATCCGCCCAGCGATGCCAACAGCGCAAGCAGCGAAAAGCCGACCCAAACCGCAATGGCTGACCCCCAGCCAAAATTTTGTGCAACTGCGCCGACACCAAAACTGGAAATCGCCGAACCAACATATGCCGAACAATTCAAAATACCCGTCACAGATGAAGCGCGTCCGACTACGCCAAAATGCACCGGAATTAAATTGATTAACATGATATTTGCGCCTGTCATACAGGTACTTGCTACAGTCAGCAGAATCAGCGACAGCACGGCGCTGACATTGCAAACCAAATCCAGCACAATCAACACGATAATCGTCACGGCAAAAAATGCCGCAGACGCTTTGAGTTCGTTTTCCGTCCATTTTTTCGGCAGCGCCTTGGTAAAGAACACACCCAGCATATTAAACACCGGAATAATAATATCCAGTGCAACAGACGCTGACGTGCCAAAGTGGAAATTCTGCGTCATCAAGGTCGGCAGCCAAGTCTGGATGCCATCGCGCAGCATACCGTGCGTCATAGCCGGAATCGTCGCCAGCACAATGCCGGAGAGCAGCAGCAAACGCAGCATGTTTTCTTTTTTCTGTGTCTGCTTCGGCTGCAGCTCAATCACTTCGATTTCATCACTGGTTTCTATCTGTTTTTCAAACCAGCTCATGCGAATCATCCAGTTGATGCCCGTAATAATAATCATGCCGCCCGCCAGCAAAAATACGCCGCGCCAGTTCCAAGCCGTCAGCAATACCGTTGCCAGCACATAGGCGAGAATGGTCGCCAGCGGATAGGTCACCGCAATGTTATTGCAGCATTTTTTGCGCTCATCCGGCGGCATCTGCTCGGCAAAAATACGTGCAATGGGAGACCACATGGTTGACTGAAACAATCCGTTGAGTGCCCAGACCACCAGCATGACCGCATATTGTCCTGTCAAACCCATAATAAGGTTCAAAATACCGGAACCAATCAAGCCCACAAAAATCATCTTTTTCGGGCTGATGCGGTCACCGATCAAACCGCTGAAAATCTGCGACACGCCGTACACGACAAACAACGCCGTGCCGATGAGTCCCGCCTGTGCCTCATCCATACTGCCGTTTGCAATCAGCGCAACCATCACCGCGGAATAACTCATTCTTCCGAATAAAGCGATAATATACGTGATGGCGCACAGCCAGAACATCTTGCCGGACACCGCATGCGGACACACGCGGCGCTCTAGTCTCGTTACCATGTTTCTGCTCCATTTCTATTCTCTAATGAACCGTACAAATATAGAGTATAGTCATCCTTGCCTGTTCCGTCAATCCGCATTCCGCTGTTATTCCTGTATAGATTCTTGCGCTTTTCCGGTAAAATGCCCACTCTTCTGTACCTTAGAAAAGTGGGCATTGTTCATCAATAAATCAAATTGTCCGGATCAAGATTGGACCAGCCGCAGCCCTGCAGATTGCTGATAACCTGCATATCGGATTCTTCGAGAGAAAAATCAAAAATCCGGCTGTTTTCTGCGATTCTGGACGGCGTTACCGACTTCGGCAGCGGAATGACACCGCGCTGTACATGCCAGCGCAGAACAACCTGCGCGACGGTCTTGCCGTATTTTTTTGCCAGCTCCTGCACTTCCGGAACAGAGAAAATACGTCCGGTTGCCATCGGGCTCCAGCCCTCAACGACAATATTGTGCTCGCGGCAGTATGCAATCATGTCATCCTGCGGCATACCCGGATGAATTTCGATCTGATCCACCATCGGCGCAATCTCACAATTGTCGACCAGATTCTCGATATGACGCGGACGGAAGTTGCTGACGCCGATCGCCTTAATCTTGCCTTCACCGTACAGCTTTTCAAACGCACGCCACGTTTCGATGTTCATTTCTTCCCAGTTGTCAAAATACTTGCGGTCATGCGGCCAATGAATCAGGTATAAATCCAGATAATCGGTCTGAAGCATTTCCAGAGAACGCGCAAAGGCATCCAGCGTGCTCTGATAGCCCTGATGCGGGTTCCACAGCTTGCTGGTCAGGAAAATGTCTTTTCGCGCAATGCCGGATTCTGCGATTGCCTTGCCGACACCCGCCTCGTTGCCATAGGCTGTCGCCGTGTCAATGTGGCGGTAGCCGACGCGCAGCGCCTCTGCGACGGACTTCTCCGCCTCTTCATTTGGTGTCTTCCATGTACCGAAGCCCACACACGGAATGGATGTCCCGTTGGAAATCGGAATACGTGTCTGTAAATTCATGGATGTTCCCTCCTGTTGTTTGTTGTTAGGTTTAGTATAGCACAAGAGGATTTATTGGAAAAGCACAATTTTATGAAGATCGACACTCACTCTATTCTGCTTCCACTGTTATTTCCGCCACTTTCTTTGACCAACGCCATGCCTCTTTCCAATTTTTCTTTGTGCCAATACCCTTTCTGTAGCAGCGGATAAGATGTATCATCCCATCAATATCTCCAGATTCCGCTGCTTTTTTATACTGCTCAAACACCTGCACGTCATCTTTTTCCCCACTGACGCTATGATCATGCTGTATATAGTTTGTCTTCTTATCCCACGATGCGTCCCGCACATATTCCGTCGGACGGTCATAGGATGCATCTCTCACATGTTTTGTTTGACGATTACGCGATGATGCTTTGGATATTGCTTTTGTCTTGAGATTGCCGAGTGCAGCGCGCAATTCTCCTATCGTCTGCCAGCGATCCTGCGGTTGAACAGCCAGTCCCTTCATCAGTGCCTCACCATGTTCCATGCCCAACGGTGCATGCATGTTATCTTGAATGCATCGTAAATACGATGGCTGTGGTTCTTTCCCAGTTATCAGTCGATATAGTACCGCACTGAGTGCATAGACGTCCGTCCAAGTACCTTGTTTTCCATGTGGATCGTATTGTTCAATCGGTGCATATCCACTGGATACGACTGCAGATTTGGTATGCGTATCTATCTGTCTAGCATTGCCAAAATCAATCAGCTTCATCGTTTGATCCAATGCGCAAATCATAATATTAGAAGGCTTAACATCTCGATGAATCATTCCTTTTTGATGTACAGTTTCCAACGCATCAAAGATGTTTCTCATCAAATTATATGCGTGTTGTTCAGAAAAAATCCGGTTGGTTCTATTAAGATAAGACTGTACCGACTCCCCTATCAAAAATTCCATCGCCAAAAAGATATTCTCTTCATCCGAAATAATATTTTCTATCTTTACAATATTCGGATGATTTAATATGAGTAATTTTCGTGCTTCTCCTATAAATGTTGCACGTTCCTTTTGCATATTCAAATTTTTTCTATTCTCTGCGGTCGGATTAAATTGCTTAAGCACAAATGGTTTTAATCTCGTGCAAGCACAATAAGTAACACTCATACCACCAGCACCAAGCACCCCATAGATCTGGTAATCTCCATGTATAATTGTTCCTTGCGGCAAAACTTTCCGATCCGTTTCTACAGTTTTTACTTTTAAAGCTCTTGGACACCGTTTTTTATTTATTCGGCAATTTGTGCAGAAGTTCATTGTCTCTCTCCCATAAAACATGGATTTTTATTTATTATATCATAGTCCCAGATAAAATACAGCACCCGCCCTCTGTTATCAGAAAGCGGGTGCGGTTGGAAATAGAATAGATAAATAAAGAATAGGGGGGATTTATCTTCACAGGGAAATTCCCTGCAAAAAACTTAGTTTTTGATCTCTAGCAGATCCTGCGATGCCTTGACGGTACCGGAAGCGACTGCCTTGATCTCCTTGTAATCATCTGTGTTGCAGACGATCATCGGTGTGGTGCACAGATAACCTGCTGCCTTGATGGCATCCATATCGAAGGATACGAGCAGATCGCCCTTCTTGACGGTCTGGCCTTCCTTGACATGCGCTTCAAAGCCCTTGCCGCCCATCTTGACGGTATCAATGCCGATGTGCAGCAGCAGTTCAACATCATCATCGACAGACAAGCCAATCGCGTGCTTGGTCTCAAAGATATTGACAACCGTGCAGTCAGCCGGAGCATACAGCTTGCCTTCGGTCGGCTCAATGGCAACGCCATCGCCGAGTGCACCGGACGCAAATACTTCATCCTTGACCTGATCCATCGGTACAACCGTGCCGTTCAGATGCGCACCGAGTACCCAAGACTTTGCTGTGCCGGAAGATTCCTTCTTCGGTTCCGGCTTTGCCTCTTCCTTCGGCTGTTCCGGCTCGCCCATCAGAGCGGCTTCAGATACAGCACCGGCACGAATCTGTTCTACCAGTTCTTCCAGATTAGACTTAACAATGGTTACAGACGGACCATAGATAACCTGAATCGCATTGCCCTTGATGACAACGCCGGATGCACCGGTTGCCTTGAGCAGCGGCTGATTGACCTTGCCGCTGTCTACCAGCGTCAGACGCAGACGCGTTGCGCAGCAGTCAATTTCGGTTACGTTTTCGGAACCGCCGATACCCTTCAGGACATTGACAGCCTTCGGATCAATGTTTGCAGCCTTGCCGCCTGCAACGCCGATGCCGGTAGCCTTGCGGTATTCGTCCTTGGTCATCATCTTAACTTCTTCGCCGTCTTCTTCACGACCCGGCGTCTTGAGATTCCACTTGCGGATGAAGAAGCGGAAAATAAAGAAGTACAGGATGAAATATACAACGATAACAGGAATCAGCGTCATCCAGTTGGACTTTGCCTGACCTGGCAGAACGCCGTACAGAATAAAGTCAATCAAGCCGTCCGAGAATGTAGTACCGATGCAGATCTGCAGGATGTGACAGATTGCGAAGGATGCGCCAGCCAGTACAACGTGTACAGCAAACAGTGCCGGAGCAAGGAACAGGAAAGTAAACTCGATCGGCTCGGTAACGCCGGTCAGGAATGCAGTCAGTGCTACGGAGAACAGCAGAGAACCAGCTTCCTTCTTCTTCTCCGGACGAGCACAAACATACATAGCCAGTGCAGCACCCGGCAGACCGCCCATCATGAACGGATATTTACCGGTCAGGAAACGGCAAGCGTCTACAGAGAACTTGACGGTGTTCGGGGATGCCAGCTCTGCAAAGAAGATGTTCTGTGCGCCCATAACGGTCACGCCGTCGATGACAGCTGTGCCGCCAACGCCGGTCTGCCAGAACGGCATGTAGAAGATATGATGCAGGCCAAACGGAATCAGCGCACGCTCGATGCAGCCGTACAGGAAGGTTCCAAAGTAACCGGAAGCCTGTACCAGACCGCCCAGTGCATAAATGCCGTTCTGAATGACCGGCCAAACAACAAACAAAATCGCGCCGGTGATGATAGCAAATACCATGCTGACAATCGGAACAAATCGCGTGCCAGCGAAGAAGGACAGTGCGTCCGGCAGCTGGGTCTTATAGAATTTGTTGCACAGCACTGCGGTAATCAAACCGGCAATGATGCCGCCAAATACACCCATCTGTAAGGTTTGAATGCCTAGGACATTCGCAATTGCGCCTTCCTTGACGCCCTCTGCGATTTGTCCGTCTACAATTGAGCCGTTTAACGTCAACAGCACATTGATAGTTGTCAGCATAATCAAGTAGAAAATGCCTGCCGACAGAACGGCAACGCCCTTTTCCTTCTTTGCCATGCCGAGTGCAACTGCCAGCGCAAAAATCAGCGCCAAGTTGCTGAAAATCGCATTGCCCGCATAGTTGAGCATGAGCATGATGGAATACAGCAGCGTACCCGGATGCAGAACGCCGCTCAGACCATAGGTTGCAATGGTCGTTTCGTTGGTGAACGAACTGCCGATACCCAGCAGGATTCCGGCAAACGGAAGCACGGCGATTGGCAGGAACAAGGATTTACCAATCTGCTGGGCAGTGGCGAATACAACACTGCTCTTTTTTTCTTTCATATAATCTCCTCCTCTTTGTTTGGCTTTTGTGACACATACTATGAGTATGTCCCAAAGAAAATATAAAAACCCATACCAATCCCACAAAGACATACCAACCGTGTCAGTACGTGTTTTGTAAGACTCGTATGGGTTTCGCCCAAATTAGGTAACGATCCCAAATCCGAATCGGATTTCAATCTTTTCTTTTTATGCGCTCATATTGATGCGCTTGAGATGAATCGTGAGATAGATCAATTCTTCCTCAGACAACGTCTTGTCCCACGTGTTTTTCAGATAGTCTGCTATGCGCTGTGCGCATTGATAATGCTTTTTGCAACTATAGGCAATCATCTGCCGGAAATTGACATCATTTGCATCGCTGTTGTCCGGCAGCGTTTTTCCCTGAAAAACGCGTTTGGCAAAGTAACGCAGATGCACGACAAATCGGCTGAAGTCCAACGACTGCCGGTCAAATTGCTTGTGATAATACGCTTCTACCACATCAATGCAGCCATCTATGAGCTTGGTGATGTCATACATCTCTGACATGTGCGTATTCATCTCCGCATTGACAATGTGCAGAGCAATAAACGATGCCTCATCGTCATTCAGCGCAATGCCGGTTTTCTGCCGGATGGTCTCCAAGCAGCGGCGTCCCATCTGATATTCCGCCGGATAGTAGCACATAATAGAACCCGCCAGCGGATTGGTAAACGCAATGCCCTGCTGCTTGCGCTGCATCGCAAAGCTGATGTGATCGGTCAGTGTGATGAGAAGCGATTCATTGAGCGGCTGGGTAATGCTGCGCTTGATGTCTGCGACGAGCTGTTCTGTCAGCTGCAAATCCTCCATCGGGATCTGCTCGACCAGCTCACGCAGCTTGCGCTGCTCCTGCTTATCTACCATACGGTAGGTCTTTTCGATTTTGCTCTTGTCAAGGGTTTCGCCGGTATGCTTTTGGAAGCCGAGACCTTTTCCGGTAACGATCACTTCGTTTCCTTCTTCATCGATCGCACAGAGGATATTGTTGTTAAAAACTTTTTTGACCTTCATATCCCCTGTCCCTTCTGCTTGTCAATCAGGAAAAAAATAAACCACCCCTACACAGCAATCTTCTCTATACGATAGATTCAGCGCTGTACAGAGTTGGTTACGCCCGCCTGACCGGTAACATTCCAACGATTCCGTTTACGTTGTATAAATAGTAACATGTTTTTTATAAACTGTCAAGGAAATCTTTACAATTTTTTCACACTTTCTGGTCTGCAGGCAGTTCCAAAACAGATCCGGCTTTCTCACCTTGTGCTGTTTCTGCCGGCAGAAAAGTCATGCGGCGAAAGCGCAGTTCTGTTTTGTTTTATTTCATTTGAAATCGTTTATTGATTTCATTGCTTGTATTATATCTAATTTTCTAAAAAATCACAAGTATAATTTGTAACAAAAGAATCTTTACTTTCATTCGTAAATTTGGTATACTGTTCTCACGAAGAAAACCGGAGGAACAAACATGAATAACCGATGTCAGACCATTCTGTCTCTGTTGACAGAGGAACAAAAAATAGATGTCTCTGCCCTTGCAAAAAAATTGCAGGTATCGCAGGTCACAATCCGTAAGGATTTGGATGAATTGGAACGCCGCGGCATTGTCATCCGCGAACACGGTTTTGCTCGCCTGTGCAGCGCGGAAAACGTCGCATACCGCATCGCCTATCACTATGAAGAAAAGCGCCGCATTGCCGTTCGTGCTGCTGAGCTGGTCTCGGATGGTGAGACACTGATGATTGAAAACGGCAGCTGCTGCGCCTTACTGGCGGAAGTTCTGACGCAGACCAAGCATAACCTGACGATTTTGACAAACAGTGTCTTTATTGCTGATTACATCCGAAATCGAACGGATTTTCAGATTATTGTACTCGGCGGTATATATCAGCCGCATGCACAGGTGCTTGTCGGACCGATGGTTCGCCAATGCGCAGAAAACTTCTACGTTCCGCATTTTTTCCTCGGCATAGACGGTTATTCACCGCGCACAGGCTTTACCAACCGTGATTCTATGCGCGCGCAGGCTGTGCGCGACATGGCGCATCAGGCAGACGAGCTGATTGTTCTGACCGAGAGTGAAAAATTTGCTCATTCGTCAACCGTTCCTCTCAACGTAAGCAGCCAAATCAAAACCGTCATTACTGACAGCAAGCTGGATGCCGAAATGTATGCTCAGCTTCAAAACAGCGGCATCACCCCGATTCTTGTATAAAGGAGATTCTACATGCGTTATCAGCTCATTGCATTCGATATGGACGGCACACTGCTCGATTCCAACAAAAAAATTCTTTCCTCCAGTCTCACTGCGATTTCCGACGCAGTCAAAGCGGGAAAAAACGTCATCTTATCCACAGGACGCTGCCTGCCGGAACTGCGGGAATATCTGCCTCAGCTTTCCGAGGTGCGATATTTAAACTGTGTCAGCGGCGCCTTGGTGGTCGACCGACAGACAAACACGGCAATTTACAGCTGTAGCTTAGCTACAACGACTTGCCGCCAAATTCTGGATTTTGTGGAGCATCAGGATATCATGGTGCATCTGCTCGGCGAGACCACTTCCATCATCCAGCGCAGCCACTGCCAAAACATGGCGCACTTCGGCATGGGACAATATCAGGGATTATTTGAGCGCAACGCGGAACAATGGGAGGATCTTTTCGCGCAGTATCGCGAGAACCCTTTTCCTGTTGCCAAGCTGAATTTATATTTCACTAACCCAGAATCCCGCCAGCGCGTCGAACAGCAAATACTGGATGCAGAGATTCCGGTCACCATGGCACATGCCGAAGCAACGTCTTTGGAAATCAGCGCCAAGGGCGTCAGCAAGGCTGTCGGTCTGCGCAAGCTGTGCGAGCATCTGCACATTCCGATTTCCGAGACCATCGCGGTCGGCGATGCGCCAAATGATTTAGAGGTCTTAAAAGCTGCCGGTCTGGCTGTTGCCATGGGAAATTCCCGCCAGCAGATTTTAGATATGGCGGATGTTGTCGTGTCCGACTGCGACCATGACGGCTGCGCCGAAGCGATTCATCAATACTTACTGCGCGCATAACAAAATCGGCATCGAGCGACAAACTCGATGCCGATTTTTTCTTGTTTATACGAGATACCGTCCCACAGTCGGGATTTTGCGGATGAGCCACGTCAGGCCGCCGGAAACCACAAGCAGCAGCACAGAAGCGCCAATGACAAACAATCCCGCCGGAAGATAGATTCCATAGTCATTGAGAACCCAGCACAAAACCGCCAGCAAAATCGGATGGATGAGATAAATGCCAAAGCTGAGCTGCGCCAATCGAGCAATCGGACGCATAATCTTGACAGACAGGCGTTTTTTTGCCAGTGTATTCTTGGTCACCAAGAAAATTGCTGTCGCAATGAGCAGTGCATCCGGAGACAGCATCAGCTGTGCCGGATCGGTTGAGAATGAATCAAAGCCCCACAGACCGCGAAATGCCAAAATCACGCAGACCGCACCGAGCAGATAAAAAATCCGCAGCTGCTTGCGCGTCAGAAATGCCGTGCGCAGATACCATCCGGCGGCAAACACGCCGAGATACCCGAAGCCCATCAGCGCATAATCCGCCACGCGCACCGAGCCAATCTGACTTTGGACAAACGGATATACGCCGCCGAGCAGCACGCCGAACACGACCAGATACGCCAGTTCTCTCGGTTGTGCCGCGCGGGTAAACACGCGCAGCACCGGAGAAAACGCATACAAAATAAACAGCACAAACAAAAAGTTCAAATAGCATGAGCTGCCGGTCAGAATGCCCTGCAAAACGTTTCCGGTCAGCGCATTGACCAGCATCGCAAACATTCCCCATACCAGATAAGCGATGACCAGACGCAGCACATAGCATTTTCCCAGCTCTTTTCCGCTCAGATACCAGCTGCCATCCAAAAAGAACATGCCGCTGAGCATGAGGAACATCGGACACACCCATGTCAGCAATCCAATCGCAGGTGTGTATCCCGCCGCAATGCACGTGCTGAAAAGGACAGTCGCAACACATGCCGCTGCACGCAGAACATCCGGATACACCAGTCTTCTCTTCATCGTATCATTCACCCTTCTTTCTATGAATATCGTTCTATTCTCTATGCCTATCATCATATCATATCAAAATGCCAATGAAAACCGCTAACGCAGGAAATTTATAACAAAACTATGAATTTTGTCGGGTTTTGTCTCTCTGCAGTCATTGACTTCCCTGTTTGCAGCCGATATACTGATAGTATCATCAAAGGAGTTACCCACGCATGAAATCTATTACCAAAATCGTCATCACCGGCGGGCCATGCGGCGGCAAGTCAACTGCTATGGCATGGATTGAGAGCAATCTCTCCAAACAAGGCTATAAAGTTCTTTTTATTCCGGAAACTGCATCTGAACTGATTCTGGGCGGTGTCGCACCGTGGACGGTCAACACCAACTATGATTTTCAAAAAGCACTCGTCTCTCTGCAAATTCAGAAAGAGCGCGTGTTTGAGATGGCAGCCAACAATATGGAAAACGAAAAAATTCTGATTGTCGCAGACCGCGGCATTTCCGATAACAAAGCTTACATGACAAACGTCGAATGGGAATCTCTGTGCCGTGAGCTGGGCGGCAGCGAGATTGCGTTCCGCGATAACTACGACGCCGTTTTTCATCTCGTGACAGCAGCAAAAGGCGCCGAAAAATTCTATACGCTATCCAACAATCAAGCGCGCACAGAAACACCGGAGCAGGCCATTGCAATGGATGAAAAAATCATTACCTGCTGGACCGGACACCCGTATTTGCGCATCATCGACAATTCTACGGATTTCACCGGCAAGATGCGGCGTCTCGTCAGCGAAATTACGCATTTTCTCGGTGAACCGAACGCCTTTGAGACCGAACGCCGCTATCTCATCCGCATGCCGGATTTACAGGCATTGGAACGCCTGCCCAACTGCCGCAAGGTCGAGATCATTCAGACCTATTTGATTCGACAGGACGGAGAACCGCTTGTGCGCGTGCGCCAGCGCGGCAGCCACGGCAGCTATATTTATGTCAAAACCACAGTCCAGCAAACCGCTGACGGACATTTTCTTGAAACCGAACAGCGGCTCACCAAAGACGAGTATCTCAGCCTGCTCATGGATGCAGATACCTCACTGCGGCAGATTCGCAAAAATCGCTATTGCCTGACGGAAAACAATCTCTATTTTGAAATTGATGTCTATCCGTTTTGGAAACAGCAGGCATTGCTGGAAATTCAGGTCAATGACCCGCACCAGCACATTGCCTTTCCGCCGTTTCTTTCTATCCTCCGCGATGTCACACACAACAGTGCATACAAAAGCTACGGCATCTCCCAGCACATTCCGCCGGAGGACGCATAATTCTTTTCAAGAAGAAATCCCCTGTACCTCTACGAGATACAGGGGATTGTTTTGTTCTGGGATTAAAATTTAATCTCCTTGCCCTGCTTCATCCAAGTGCGGAATTCTGCAGTGGCGGCGAACAATACATCGCCGGAGGAATTGATTGCGGTCTCGCAGGAATCCTGCAGCACGCCGATGATAAAGCCGACGCTGACAACCTGCATCGCAATATCATTGTTGATGCCGAACAGCGAGCACGCCATCGGAATGAGCAGCAGAGAGCCGCCGGCGACACCGGACGAACCGCATGCACCCAGCGTTGCCAGCAGTGCCAGAACCAACGCCGTCGGAATATTGACCGACATATCCAGCGTATGTACAGCGGCCATCGTCATAATGGTAATGGTAATCGCTGCACCGTTCATATTGATGGTCGCACCGAGCGGAATCGAAACGGAATAAATATCTTTATCCAGTCCCAGCTTGTCGCACAGCGCCATATTTACCGGAATGTTAGCCGCAGAGCTGCGTGTAAAGAATGCGGTCAGACCGCTCTCCTTGAGGCAGCGGAACACCAGCGGATACGGATTTCTGTGCAGGCACAGCGCAACGATGAGCGGGTCAATGATCAGCGCAATCACTGCCATACAGCCGACCAGCAGCAGAAGCAGGCTGCCGTAATCCTTGAAAATGCCCAGACCATTTTGCGACACGGTTGTAAACACCAGACCCATGATGCCGAACGGTGCCAGATTGATGATCCAGCGCACTGCCTGTGATACCGCATTGGACAGTTCCGTGAGCGATTCCTTGGTGTGCTCGGATGCAATGTTGCGCAGTGCCAGACCCAGAATAATCGCCCATGTCAGCACGCCGACATAATTCGCGTTTACCAGCGCATCAATCGGGTTGGATACGATGTTGCCGAGCAGGTTGCTGAAAATCTCTGCCATGCCGCTCGGCGGAGCTGTTTCGGAAGCAGCAGCCTCAGCCAGCTTCAGCTTGACCGGAAAGGCAAAGCTCGCGCAAACAGCCAGAGCCGACGACAGCAGCGTGCTGAACAGATACAGAAAAATAACCGTTCGGAACTGCTTACCGATGCCCGAAGATGCCTGCGCCAGCGAGCTCATAACCAAAATAAATACCAACAGCGGCGCGATTGCTTTCAGTGCACCGACAAACATGGTGCCCAGAATAGAAATGCCTGCCGCCTGCGGCACAATCAGTGCCAGAATGATACCAATGATCAAACCGATGATGATACGGAGAATCAAACTGATATCATTCCATTTTTTGATGACATTTTTCATATTTTCTTGTCCTTCTATAACAGTATTCTTTTGATTTTCTCCACAAAAACCCAAAAGCCTACTTATTGTAGCACACTTTTCTCGTTTCTACAAGGCGCGTTGACGGTTTTTGACGCGGTTTGCCTGCTTTTTTCTACAGAAAATTTCACCAAAATTTCTAATAAAAATTTTTCTATTTTTATTAACATAGGCTTACTTCTTTTTTTCAGGCAATGTTTTGAAAAATACGCAGAATTGCGAGATTTTTTGCATTAAAAACCCAATTTTTCGCAACTTTTTGCACATTAAAGTTAGACTCCGTTTAGATTTATTTCATTTTTTTGAATTTTTTTAGTTGATTTCTCGAAAATCTATGATACAATAGGTACATAAGAAATCGCACAACGTTTGTGCATCTTTCTTTATTTTATATTCTGACATTTAATATGTAAAGTTTTTTAGGAGGTATATCATTATGGCTTATCAGATTAGCGATGCATGCATTAGCTGTGGTTCCTGCGCTGGCGAGTGTCCGGTAGGTGCTATTTCCGAGGGTGACGGCAAGTATCAGATCGATGCAGGTGCATGCCTGGATTGCGGTTCTTGCGCTGGCGCTTGCCCGATGGGTGCAATCTCTCAGGAGTAATTTGCTGCCTAGCAATGTACATCAAAAGGCTTCGGTTTGATACCGAAGCCTTTTTTCATATCCATATACCGAAAGAGACCGTCTGAATCAGACGGTCTCTTTCGGTATTTATGCTTGCTCTTTGATTTTTTCCAAAATACGACAGATGAGCGCCGTTCTCTGGAACGGTGTCATCAGATAGTAGCCATCGACATACGGCGCAATGCGCTTGGCAATTTCAGCGGAAATCGTGACGGCAAGCTCCTCGCCCTCCGCGCGATTTTTCCCCTCGTACATCTGTGTGATGGTTTCATCGACGCGGATGCCGTTGATTTCGCTGTCCATAAATCGTGCATTTTTCGCACTGACAACCGGAATAATACCGCCCAAAATATACGCACCGCCGAGTTCTTCGCGTGCACGCTTGAGGTTTTCAAACGCCTGCTCAGTCAGAATCGGCTGCGTCAGGAAGCCAATGATGCCGCGCTCCAGTTTTCCTTTGGCGAGCCGCAGCTGTACATCAAAGTTCAGTGCATTGACATTGAGCGCGCCGAACAGATGGAACGGGCTCGGCAAAACCGACTGTCCCAAGGAGGACACGAACGATGCCAGCTTGCGGGAATTAAACTGATAGACGCTCTTCACCTCATCGCGCTCCGCCGTCGGAATGGGGTCGCCGGTGACCAGCAAAATATTGCGTATGCCTTCGGCGTGCAGTCCCATGAGCAGTGCCTTGGTCGCATTGAGATTGCGGTCACGGCAAGTCATATGCGGCAGCGCATCCATATTCAATTCGCGCCGAATTTTGCACGCCAGCAGGCTGGAATCCACGCGTGCCCGCGCAATCGGACAATCCGCAATGGTGATAATATCGACATCGGCGCCTTTGAGCATCCACGCGCCGCTCATAAATTTGCTCAGATCCGCGTTGGCCGGCGGATCCAATTCAACGGCAACTACCTTCTCACCCTTGCGCAGCTTTTCCCAGAACAAGCTCTCCGGCAGCGTATCGACCAGTCCGACGCGCTGCTTTTTGCTCGCCTTGGGTTCCTTGGTATGCGTGTAGCCGTCCAGTGCTTTTTTTGCCTGTGCAATGTGCACCGGTGTTGTGCCGCAGCAGCCGCCCAGAATACCGGCGCCTTCTTTTGCCATTTCCAACAGCTGTGCCGCAAAGTACACCGGATCGCCTTCATAAAACGACCGATTGTTGATGACAACCGGATAACCGGCATTCGGCATCAAGGACAGCGTGATGCCGGTGTGATCCAACTCCTGTGCCAGCTCCAGCATATGCCGTGCGCCGCAAACACAGTTAAAGCCTATCGAATCAATGTCTGTGCACGCTTGTACCTCATGCAGCAGATCCGCCGCAAAACTGCCGTCCCGCGAGAAGCCGTCCAGCTGAATCGCAAACGAGACAATGATATATGCGTCCGGATTCTTTTGCTTGATATATGCCGCTGTCTCTTTTAGCCCCTCTGCATTTGCGTTGGTCTCGAACAGAAAATGCTGTGCGCCAAGCTGCAGAAAGCAGTCCGCAACAAAGCGAAATTCCTCTCGAATGTCCATGGTTTCCGGCAGACCGGAAATCGGTCCGATATCTGCAAAGACATATGCCTGATCCTTTGCCGCTTCACAGGCGAGCTTCCAACCTGCCTGAATGGTGCGTTCAACCAGTTCTTCATTGCCCTGAAAATTGACGCGATTGACAGCAAAAGTATTGGTCTTAATCGCCTTGCTGCCCGCCTCCAAATATTCCCGATGAATGTCCGCAATCAGCTCCGGCTGGCTGAGATTGGCCAGCTCACAGCCGCTTCCCACGCTCTGATTGCGCGTAGAAAAATAAGTGCCCATACCGCCGTCAAACAGCAGAATATGATGCTTGATATAGTCTCGAATGTTTGTCATATCGCGTTATCCCAATACTTCCTTTGCCACATCTACAGATGCCTTTGCATCCTTGGTATAGTAATCTGCGCCGATTTCTTCCGCATAATCCGCCGTCAGCACGGCGCCGCCGACCATGACCTTGCAGTCATGTCCCGATGCGCGGAGCGCTTCAATGGTTCGGCGCATAGAATCCACCGTTGTTGTCATCAGCGCCGACAGACCGACCAGCTTAACATCTTCTGCAATCGCCGTGTCCACAACTTTCTGTATCGGCACATCGCGCCCCAAATCAATGACCTGATAGCCGTAGTTTTCCAGTACCACGCGCACGATATTTTTGCCGATGTCGTGAATGTCACCTTCCACTGTCGCCATGATAATCTTGCCCTTGGAGACGCTCTCGCCGCCGCGCTTCGCGATGCGCAGCTTGATCAAATCGAAGCCTGCACACGCCGCATTGGCTGCATTGATGAGCTGCGGCAGGAAAATCTTCTGTTTTTCATATTTATCACCGACCAAATCCAGCGCCGGAATCAGTTTCTGATTGATGACATCCAGTTCAGACATGGTTTCCAGCAGCTTTTCAGTCAAATCTGCGGTTTCCTGCTTGAGTCCCTTGAGCACAGCATCCGCGATATTCATCTCTTTCGATACCGCACCGGATTTCGGTTCCTCTTCGACATTGGCGAAGCGCTCGATATACGCCTCGCAGCCGACATCTTCGCCGGACAGCGCGCGATAAGAAACAACGGTGTCCATAATCGGTTTCAGATTCGGATTGATAATCGGCAAGTCCAAACCGCACCACATCGCCTGTGTCAGGAAATTGGTCGTGATATTGTTTCGTTCCGGCAGGCCGAACGAAATGTTGCTGACACCGAGCACGCAATGCAGTCCCAGCTTTTCGTGTACCATGCGAACTGCTTTGAGTGTCTCCACTGCCTGTTCCTGCTGCGCGGAAATGGTCAGCGTCAAGCAGTCAATGAGCACATCTTCCTTCGGTATGCCATGCTTCATGGCTTCCTGCATGATTTTTTCCGCCATGTCAAATCGTGCCTGTGCCGTCTGCGGAATACCGGATTTATCCATGGTCAGACCGACAACTGCCGCACCGTATTTCTTAACGATGGGCAAAATCGTGTCCAGTTTGTCCTGCTCTGCATTGACGGAATTGACAATCGCCCGTCCGCTGCACGCGCGCAGCCCCGCTTCAATGGCCACCGGATCCGACGAATCAATTTGCAACGGCAGAGAAACGACGCTCTGCACCGCTTTGACCACAGCCGTCATCATTTTTGCCTCATCAATGCCCGGCAGACCTACGTTAATATCCAAAATATCCGCACCGGCGTCCTGCTGTTCAATCGCGCGCTCCATAATATAATTGAAATCGCACTCTCGCAGTGCCTGCTGGAAGCGTTTTTTGCCGGTCGGATTGATGCGTTCACCAATGACACGCACGCCGCCAAAATCCGTCATATGGCTGGCCGAGCACACACCGCGTTTGCGCACCGGACGAACATCCTCGTTCGCATCCGGCAGCGCCGCCAGCGCCGCGATAAAGTCCGGCGTTGTGCCGCAGCAGCCGCCCAAAATTGAAACGCCCAATTCCGGAAATTTCGCCATCTGTCTGCCGAACTCTGCGGCGTCCATGTCATAGCCGCCGGTTGCCGGATCCGGCAGACCTGCATTCGGCTTGACAATGAGCGGCTTGTCCGTCCACTTACGCATCTCCTCGATGAGCGGGAAAATTTCCTCCGGTCCGAGCGAGCAGTTGATGCCCATGGCAGCGACATCCAATCCTTCCAGCGTTGCCGCCATGCTGGCAACCGTCGTACCGGTAAACGTTCTGCCGGTCGCCTCAAAGCTCATGGTGACCCAAATCGGCAGATTGCTCTGCTCCCGCGCCGCGAGAACAGCGGCTTTCACTTCGTACAAATCGGTCATTGTCTCGAAGATTACGAGATCTGCGCCCGCCTGCTCGCCGGCACGCACCATCTGCGCATAAATCTCATACGCTTCATCAAATGCCAGCGTGCCAAGCGGCTCCATCAGCTCACCAATCGGGCCGACATCCAGAGCAACTCTCGCTCTGCCGTCCGCCGCCTTTTTCGCAATGGCAACATTTGCCGCCACCAGTTCTTCCGTTGTGTGGCCGGTGCCTTCCAGTTTATGTGCATTGGCACCAAACGTATTGGCATAAATAATATCGCTGCCAGCGTCTACATAGCTGCGCTGAATGCGTTCCAAAATTTCCGGATGCTGTACACCGAAAATTTCCGGGCGTTCGCCCAACCCCAATCCGGCAGCCTGCAGCATGGTGCCCATGCCGCCGTCAAGTAATGTCAGATGATTCATGACAAGCAAGTCCTTCCTTTCGATAGGGACAGGTCAGGAACATACTGCATACCTCACAGCCCCGTTTTCTCAGTTTTTGCGGATGATCGGAGATTCCCAGAATTGCCGTGACAGATTTCCGCGGAATCATCAAATAACTTGGTGTGACGGTCAGCCCGATGCGCCGCGCTGTGTTGAGCGCCTCGCACAGTCTGCGCTGGGTGTGCAGCGGCAAATCACCGTATCCCGGGCTAAAGCGGTCGGTCAGAAATTTCCCCTCCCGCTCCAGCTGCTCTCGCAGGTCAAATTCAAAATGGTCACACACATTTTCAATTGCCGCGCTGGCGCACGCGTCCATAATCAGAGCATCCGCCATATCCGTCACTTCTCGCCGCATAAGCATCTGTTCAATCTGCGGTCCCAATGTCACGGCGAGCAAAATCGCTTCCTGACAGCCGGATAGAATCTCCGGCATGTCTTTTCCTTCCAACGGAAAGCCGGCAATTTCGCCGTTTCGAACCGGCAGTCTGCGATAGACCAATCTCGGCTGACAGCTCTCAGTCACCTGTTTGATGCAGCGCTGTATCTGCTGCTCCAGCTCCGGCGGCCGTTCCTGCCCGCGATAGCCGAGATACATCAAAATTTCATTGTAGTTTATTTGTGTCAGTCTTGCTTCCAATCACCGTTCACCTCGCATTTCCTACCATTATACCATGCAAAACGCCGTCCCGCAACCAATCCAAAAAGCAACAAAAAACTGCTGCAGTTGTGCTCTGCAGCAGTTTTATTCTGTGTTCTCTCGATGCTGTTTATCCAGCAGGCGCCGCATGTTCTGCATGCGCTCGTCCATTCGGCGCATATCGCTCGCACACGCGAGCAGTTCTTTGTGCAAAGACCGCCCGATTTTGCTTTTCTTTTTATACTGTAATTCGTGCTCCATCACCGACCAGTAATCCATGCCCATCGTGCGGATTTGGATTTCCACCTTGCGCATATTGGGAAACTGTACCTGCATGTGCAAACTCTGATACCCGCTGTTCTTTGGCTTTTTGATAAAGTCTTTGATCTTCAAAACACGGATGCCCGGCAGCTTTTCCAAAAAAGCGCGCACGCGATCCACATCATCCAGATACAAGCACACCACGCGGATGCCTGCCAGATCATTGATATACCGATAGATGTTGTCGTTGGTTTTCTCACGCTTTTTGCGCCGGAGCTTTGCCAAAATACTCTGCTCGCTTTTGAGCCGCCATGCAATCTGCGAGACAAGCTCCCGATGCAGCTCCGCTTGCTGTTGTTCGGCAAACTGCCGCAATTTTTCGACCAATACCATGATGCAATCCTGATATTCCTGCTGCACCTCCGGATGCAAAAAATCCATATCCCATGTCTGTTGCTCCATACCACATCGCTCTCCCCTGCAACGCTGTCTCTATCTATTCTATTGTAGACCGTTGCCAGCTATGCTTCAATGCGTTCCGTGTAAAATTTGGAGCAAATTTGTAAATTACAGCGAAAACATCGGAAAAATATCTTCTGTCTCCTCCGGTGTGCCATTGTATATCGCAATGCCATGGCTGTCTGCATACTGCTTTGCCGTCTCAAATGCAGCGCGCATTTTTTCTTCCTTCGGCTGACAGCAGCCGCAGCCGACCAGCACCAGCTCGGTAAAGCCAAGATATACCGCAATCTGCATCAAAGAGTACACGGTATCATATCCGTCATACACAACCTCTAGGGCGTTATCACTGAATTTCACGCGATGCGTGTCATATGTATTGCAATAGTATTTGTACACGCCAAGATACGGATAGGCAATCCAGTTTTTCGGTGCCGGAGACGGCACCGGCAAATTATCTCCTGCCAAAATGCCCTGTTCCGGAATGTTGGTGATATAGTCTCTCATCTGCTCAAGCAGCGCCGGACTTTGTATGCCGAGATATGTCGGCTGCCATCCGGTCTTTCTGAGATTCGTCCAGCCCGCCGCGCTGCACAAGGTGACCTCATGGTTGAGGCGATCCAGCATAGATGGCTGAGCATCTGCTCCCAGAATCACGCAGTGGCCGCGCTGGCTGCCCCGCAGAGCCTGCAATGGCTGAAACAGCGGTTCCACGTGTCCATGTTTGCGCGCTTCCGCTTTTTTCAGTTCTTCTTCATAGTGTGCGCGCTGTTTGACCTTCTGCTTTTCCCAGCGCAGTTTTCCCAAAAATCCCATGGTTCACCTCATACATCTCTGCTTTTTTCGTTCATAATGAGCATTTGCAGCCGATTCTCTATATTTGCAAAGCTGACGTCCGGATCATAGTCCAGCGGCAAAATCTGCGCATCCGGATACAGCTCTTTGATTCTTTTCGCGATGCCGCGGCCAACGACATGATTCGGCAGACAGCCAAACGGTTGCAAAATAATAAAGTTCCTGCATCCATTCTTGGCATTGTGCAGAATTTCTCCCGGAATCAGCACACCTTCTCCCGCATCAAAGGTATGATGAATGATCGGATCGCTGTCCTTGGTAATCTCCTGCATCCGCGCCGCCCGATGGTACAGCGGATGTTTTTGGGCAATCGCGTCCGTCATGGCATGCGCCGCATTGAAAATCTCATCCGCAGTGAAGTACCAAATCTTTTCACCCAGCGGCTTTTTGAGCTTATATTCTCGAATCTGTGCATCAATGTAAAAATATGACTTGCGAATAACATCGGTCATGCGCGCTTCTATAATTTCAAAGCCGTTTTCTTCGAGATATTTTTCAATGTCATGATTGGCACCCGGATGAAAATTGAGCAAATACTCGCCGACGATGAGAACCGTCGGTCTGCGTCTACTGCGATCATACGCCACTTTGTCCATGATGTCAATTGCCTGTTTGAAGCCGCCGCGCATACCGAGAATGCCGCCGTGATCCATGCCGTCAATCACGGCATCCATGGCTTGTTCAAATGCAGCATCTGCACTGCCGGAAATGCATTCGTACGGGCGCATTTTGCGCAGTAATTCCTCCAAAACATCAATCATCGGCAGCGCAAACGCAATATTGAGCGCAGACATCAGATTCATGCGAAATCCCGGATGCATATCATGGCTGTCCTTGTCATCGTTGGTCAGAATCGGAACATCCGCAAATCCGGCATCATCCAACGCCTTGCGCAGCAGGGCACTATAATGCGTCAATCGGCAGTCACCGATATATTTTCCCATGCCGATGGCAACCTGTTTGTCCTTATATTTTCCGCTCATCAGCGCTTCCAGCGCTTCGCCAATGACAATCTGCGCCGGAAAGCAAATATCATTGTGCACATACTGCTTGCCGAGCTGGATGGCTCGTTCTCTGCCGATCGGCAGCGGTTCCGCCTTGATGTGCTGCGCACTGAACGCCGCCGACATCACGCGGCTGAATGCGTGTGAGGTGTTCGGCACGAGCACAACGCGCTCTTTGGCATCCTGTTTGGTGAATTTTGTCGGATATGGATCCGACAATTGCTGTACGTGCAGCGTCCTGCGCTTTCTGCGCTGTGCCGCTGTCTCCAAAAAGCTGCGCACACGAATGCGCAGCGGACCGGTGGCATCGCTTTCGTCCAGTTTCAGCACCAACGGATGTTTGCCGCTGATTTCATTCATCATGCGGATGATTTCATCCGACAAATATGCATCATGCCCACATCCGAAGCTGACGACCTGTGCGTACTCCAGATAATCACAGCCCGCCGCAAGCACAGCGCCGGACAGCATGCGCGCATGATAGTTGTTGACGATGTCCAATCGGCTGTTGCGCAGATCAACGCGATTGATGTCCGGCAGACTGTCTATGGTCAGCACCGGAATATGATGCTCGGTAAACAGCTCCGGCAAATCATGATTGACTAACGTATCATTTTGATACGGTCTGGACGCCAATACAACCGCATAGGTGCCTCTTTTTTGTACGTCATCTATAATTTTCTGCCCTTCGGCTTTGAGACGATCAGAAAATTCCCGCTGCGCCGCATCGCCCGCCGCAATCGCTTTGCGCGTCAGCTGCGGTGAAATGCCGAACGTCTCCTGCATGTACTGTGTGAGCTGGCGGTCTCTGTCCTCCGGCAAATGCCAATGAAACAGCGGCGCATCAAACGGAATGCCCCACCGGCGCTCCGGATTATCGGAATTGCGAATGACAAGCGGATAGCCTTTGACAACGGCACACATGGATTCACTGGTTTCCGCCAGATTTTCACTTTTTACCGTTGTGATAGACGGCATGAAAATTCGGTCTACGCCTTTTTCTTTCAAATTGCGCAGATGTCCGTGCACAAGCTTCGCGGGGAAACATACCGTGTCTGAGGTGACAGCAGACAGGCCGTTTTCATACATCGCGCGGGTGCTGCTGTCGGACACCTGCACATGATATCCCAAGCTGCGCCAGAACACCTTCCAAAACGGCATGGTCTCCCAAAACGACAGCACACGCGGGATACCAATGGTCAGCTGCTTGTCATCGTCCAGTTTTGGATAGTCATAATCCTGAAACAGCAGTTGTTCTCTTGTGCGAAACAAATTTGGTACTTCGTCTTTGCTTCGGTGTGTATGCTTGACCTGCTCGCGCACGGCCGCATCCTTCGGATTGCCTAAAATCTCACCGCGCTCACAGCGATTGCCCGTGATAAACGAACTGCCGTTTGAAAACCGGAGAATGGTTCTGCTGCAATGGTTGCCGCAAAACGGGCACGGCACACCGTCCTGTTTGCTGTACTGAAAGTCCGGCAGTGCTGCAAATCCAATAAAATTGCTGACCGCGTGGTTTCTCGCCTGCCGTTTGGTGAGCAGTGCCGCACCAATGGCACCCATTTCGCCCGGATACGGCGCACGGGTCACCGGTTGTCCCAAATACTGTTCCAGTGCACACAGCACCGCATCATTTTTGAAGGTGCCGCCCTGCACGACAACCTGTTTGCCGAGCATAGCCGAATTGGATATGCGCACAACTTTTGTGAACACATTGCGGATAATCGAACGGCACAGTCCTGCCATAATATCCTCCGGTGTGCGTCCGTTTTTCTGTTCTGTGATAATCGTGCTGTTCATAAACACGGTGCAGCGGCTACCCAAATCAGCGGGCTGCCGCGAACGAAACGCCGCATCGGCAATGCGATCGACCGGAATGCCTAATGCCGCTGCAAATCCCTCCAAGAACGAACCGCAGCCGGACGAGCAGGCTTCATTCAGCGTGATATTGGTCACAACACCGCCGTCAATCCACATAGCTTTCATGTCCTGTCCGCCGATATCCAGCACAAAGCTGACATCCGGCACATACGTCTGCGCCGCAGCGGCATGGGCAACCGTCTCTACCGTGTGATAATCTGCGCCAAATGCCTTGGCAAGCATGTGTTCGCCATAACCGGTTGTTCCCAAGCCGAGCACCTCTAAGCGAATGCCACGCTGGGCATAGCGCTCATACAGCTCCATCAGACCTTGCCGAACAACTTGAATTGGATCGCCGCGATTGTTGGCATAAAACTTGTCAATCACCGTCTCCTGTTCGTCTATCAGCACCAGTTTGCTCGTTGTACTGCCCGCATCGACACCGATATATACGCGCAGCGTGTCTCCCGCCTGTGCCGTGATGGGCGGTATTTGAGGACTTTCGTGCAGTTTCCGCCATGCGCGGCACGCCTGCTCCGTGGAAAAATACGGTTCTGCGTGTTTGCTGACCACATGCTTGCGTTGGGTTTCTGCCTGCCGGAGCTGTGCAATCACATGATCCAGCACATGAACATCCGTTGCATCTTGCCCGAACAGCTCCGGAATGCTCAGCGCAGCACCAAGTGCCACGATGGTATCCGGATGCGCCGGACGAATGATTTCATCTTCCGACAGCTGCAGGCGCTCACAAAATACACGCACCAGCGTCGGATTGAAGGTCAGCGGGCCTCCTTCAAAAATTACCGGCGGCGTGATGTCCAGACCCTGCGACAAACCGCCGATGGTCTGCTTGGCAATCGCATGAAACGCAGACAGCGCAATATCTTCCCGCGCACCGCCCGCATTGAGCACCGACTGAATATCTGTTTTGGCGAACACGCCGCATCGTCCGCTGATGCTGTGCACGGTTTCTCCCTGACTGGCAAGCGCCTCAAAGCCCTCTGTCGGTGTCTTGAGCAGCGCTGCAATCTCATCAATAAATGCGCCTGTGCCGCCCGCACAGCTGCCGTTCATGCGCATATCGCGCGCGACGAGCTGTCCTGCGTTTTCATCGTACTGGAAAAAGATAATCTTTGCGTCCTGTCCGCCCAATTCAATCGCCGTGCGCGTCTGCGGATACAAATGCCGCACCGCAGATGCATTGGCAACAACTTCCTGTACAAAATGGATACCCGTACAGTCGGCAATCGGCTTGCCGCCGCTGCCGCAAACTGCGATGCGGAATGCTGCCTGTGGGAATGCCTCGCGTACTTCTTCCAGCAGCAGGCGCATCGCGTGCATCTGCTCTGCATGGTGTCTGCGGTACCGCACAAACAGCGGTTTTTGTTCGTCCGGTTTTACAACTGCCGCTTTTACCGTTGTAGAACCGACATCCAGTCCCAGCAAAAGATATTCCTGTTGTCTGCTTAAATCGTTCATATCGTCCTTACTCTCACTTCTAAAAAACTGCTGTACTGTATGCACAGCCAGCAGAAATTTCTAAAAAATCTTGTCTCATTTTGTCCGAAGCTATTATACATCAATTTTGTTTCAAAAAAACAACGGAAGTGCAGATATTAACAATTTTATAACCCTTTGGAACGTAAAAAAATCAGTTGTCAAAATCATTGACAACTGATTCTCATGCTTCACGTGCTGTATTACAAATCAATTTCCAGCAGCACCGGACAATGGTCGCTGCCCATAATATCGGTCAAGATTTCCGCTTTCCGAATGGAATCCTTGATGCGGTCAGAGACCAAGAAATAGTCAATGCGCCAGCCCGCATTCTTTTCCCGTGCATGGAAGCGATACGACCACCAGCTATACGCGCCTTCCTGCTCCGGATACAGATACCGAAAGCTGTCCGTAAATCCGGACTCCAGCAATTCAGTCATCTTTGCACGTTCTTCATCCGAGAAACCTGCGTTTTTCCGATTGGTTTTCGGATTTTTCAGGTCAATTTCTTCGTGTGCCACGTTCAAATCGCCGCAAATAATCACCGGCTTGAGCGCGTCCAGCTCTTTTACATAGTCGCGGAAGTCATCTTCCCACTGCATGCGATAATCCAATCGTTTCAGCTCGCTCTGTGCATTGGGCGTGTAGCAGGTCACAAGATAAAAGTTCTCATACTCTGCCGTGATAATGCGCCCCTCGTGGTCATGTGCGTCCATACCCATGCCACACACCACTTCGATTGGCTTTTGCCGCGTAAACAGCGCCGTGCCGCTGTATCCCTTTTTCTCTGCACTGTACCAGTATTCGTTATAGCCCTCACAAGCCACTTGTGCCTGTCCCGGCTGCATTTTGGTCTCCTGCAGGCAGAATACGTCGGCGTCCAATGTATCAAAAACGTTCTGAAAGCCCTTGCCCAAGCAGGCCCGCAGACCATTGACATTCCATGAAACCAGCTTCATCGTTGGATTCCTCCTCATCGTGTACTCCTGCCATTGTAGCATAGAAGAAGGCAAATCTCAATTATTTTCAATAGTTTCATTTCGCACCTTATAGTACTTTTAAGTTCTATATACAGCATTGTAATGAAAATTTACTGTACTGTCAATAGTATCAATATGTACTATAGCAGAGGTGACTCCATGTATTTTCAGCGTTTGCGCGATTTGCGCGAAGATCGCGATCTCCGGCAGCAAGACATTGCCGAATTGCTGCACACCAGCCAAACAGTATATTCTCGCTACGAGCGCGGATTTCAAACCATTCCGGTTTCACATTTATTGACGCTCGCTGACTTTTACCAAACATCTACGGATTACTTACTCGGACGCACCAACATTCGAACACCTTACCCGAAAAAGTAAAGGCACAAAACCGCAATGCGCGGTCTCGTGCCTTTTTTCTTATTCCTCCGGCTTTTTCCAGATTGGCTCCTGATAGAAGCAGGTGCGATTGCCGGTGTGGCAGGTCGGTCCCTTCGGGATGCCGCGATAGATGAGCGTATCATCATCACAGTCGGTCAAAATCTCACTGACAAAAATGAAATTGCCGGAGGTCTCGCCCTTGTTCCACAGCTTCTGACGGCTGCGGGAGAAAAACCAAGCGGTTCCTGTTTCCATCGTGTTTGCCAATGCCTGCTTGTTTGCATAGCCCAGCATGAGAACTTCATTGTTCCGCTCATCCTGACAGATGACCGGAATCAGCTCTCCTTTTTTGAAAAATTTATCTAAATTCATAGAATTTCCTCACAGTCTAACCGGAATGTTCTTGCCATTCAGGTATTCCTTTACCTGCGGAACTGTCAGCTCGCCATAATGAAATAGCGATGCCGCCAGCGCGGCGTCCGCACCGGTCTTTTCAAATACTTCCGCAAAGTGCTCCAAGTTGCCGCAGCCACCCGATGCAATAACCGGAATGCCGACTGCCTGCGCAACCATATCCGTCAAATTCAGTTCAAAACCGGACTTGGTGCCGTCCTTATCCATCGAGGTCAGCAGAATTTCACCTGCACCCAGTTCATAAACTTCCTTTGCCCAAGCAACGGCGTCCAATCCTGTCGGCTTTCTGCCGCCTGCGACATAGACTTCGTAGCCGCTCGGGCACTGTTCCAAGTCCGTGCAGGCACGCGCGTCAATCGCAACAACGACGCATTGGCTGCCGAATTTCTGTGCAGCCTCTGCAATCAGCTGCTTGTTGGTAACAGCGGCGGAATTGACGGAAATCTTATCTGCGCCAGCGCGCAGCAGCTCTTTAAAATCGTCACTGGTGCGAATGCCGCCGCCGACAGTCAGTGGAACAAACACCTGCTGTGCCGTGCGGCGCACAACGTCCGCGATGGTCTGCCGGTTCTCATAGGTCGCTGTGATGTCCAAAAAAACAATCTCATCTGCACCCTGCTGCGAATAAAACGTTGCAAGCTCTACCGGATCACCGGCGTCGCGCAGGTTGACAAAATTGACACCCTTGACCACGCGGCCGTTATTGACATCGAGACACGGAATAATACGTTTTGCGAGCATTGTCACGCCTCCCCTGCTGCCACGGCAATCGCCTGCTTGACATCCAGCTGACCGGTGTACACCGCCTTGCCGGCAATGGCTTCTTCGATGCCCATGTCGCGCAGCTTGGCGATGTCCTCCAGCGTAGAAACGCCGCCGGATGCCACAATGCCGCAGGAAACTGCATCGCGCAGTGCTTGCAGCTGCTCAAAGTTCGGGCCGGACAGCATGCCGTCCTTGTCAATATCGGTAAAGATAATGGTCTTGACGCCGTACGATTCCATCAGCTTGGCAAAGGCAATGTAATCCGTGCCGCTGTCTTTAATCCAGCCTTCCGTGCGAACCGTACCGTGCAGGGCATCAATGCCAACAGCAATTTTATCGCCATATTTTTCGCAGGCTTCCTTGACAAACTGCGGATTTTTCACCGCCGCAGAGCCGATAATCACACGCTTTACGCCCAGCTCCAATACGCGCTCGACATCCTCCATCGTGCGGATGCCGCCGCCCAGCTCAACCGCTGCGCCGGTCTGCTCAATGACGCGGCGAACCACCGGATAATTCGGATGGGTGCCGTCTTTTGCGCCGTCCAAATCCACCATATGAATCTGCTCCGCGCCGGCGTCCAAAAATGCCTTTGCGGTATCTACTGCGTCCTCCGCAACCTTATGTGCCGTTGCGTAATCGCCCTTTACCAAGCGCACGCACATCTGATCGTGCAGGTCAATTGCAGGTAAAATTCTCATTCTGCCCCTCCTACCATGTTTCCGAAGTTGCGCAGGATGGTCATGCCGACCTCTCCGCTCTTTTCTGGATGGAACTGGCTGCCGTACATCTGTCCGCGTCCAACCAGTGCCGTCACCTGATCGTTGTAATCGCAGGCTGCAATCAAGTCGTTGCTGTCAGACGGGCACATCTTAAACGTATGTACAAAGTACACGTAAGCGCCTTCCGGCACGCCCACCAGCAGCGGATCCTGCTTGTGATACTGCAGGCTGTTCCAGCCAATCTGCGGCAGCTTAAGATCCGTCTCAATTTTCTGCACGCGGCCCGGCAGCAAGCCCAGCCCCTTTGTCGGACGAATTTCATCGCTTTCTTCAAACAGCATCTGCGCGCCAAGGCAAATACCCAAAAACGGCTTGGTCTTTGCCGCTTGAATCAGCGACGCGGTCAGACCGGATTCTTCCAGTGCCTGCATCGCATCCGGAAATGCGCCAACACCCGGCAGGATAATGCCGGAAGCGCCTTCCATCAGCTCCGGTGTGGTGACAATTTTATTTTCCAGCCCAAGAAAATTGAGTGAGTTGGATACACTCATGAGATTTCCTGCGCCATAGTCAACAATTCCAATGTATCCCATCACGTTTCTCCTTTTATGCCTGCATATCTGCGCAAATATCTTCCAGCTCGGTCAGCAGGATTGCATTTTCCTGCTCGCTGCCGGTGGTGATGCGAAGCATCTGGAATTTCGGGAAGCAGCGCACGCAAATGCTGCGTTTTTTCAGTTCTTCAAAGATTTCCGTGCACTTTTCTGTGCGCAAAACAGCAAAATTGGTATGTGTCGGCAAAACGGTAAACACGCCGTATTTTTCCGCCAACTTTTGGCAGGCGGCTTCCAGTTCTTCCTTGCGGGCAATGAGCTGTTTGCACTGCTCCTTCTGCCAGCTCGTATCTTCCAGCACGATGCAGGCAGCGAGCTGCGTCATCGTGTTGATGTTATACGGCGAACGGGTCTTGTTGAGCTGGTCAATCAAATCTTTGTAGCCGATGATAAAGCCGCAGCGCATCGCTGCGCAGCCAAATGCCTTGGACAGCGTTTTCATCACCAGCACATTTTCCAGCGCGGTCGAGCAATCGAGAATGCTCTGATCCCAGAAGTCCATATATGCCTCGTCCACGACAACAAGCGTATCTTCCAGTGCCATGCAAATGCGCACTGCTTCGCCGTGGTCAAAGCCCTGACCGCCCGGATTGCACGGATTGGAGAAAATCAAAATATCCGGCTTTTCCGCCTTTGCGCGGTCAATCACTTGCTGCTCGGTCAGCATAAATTCGCCGTCCTTGAGCATATTGACGACTTCCAGCTCTGCAACCTCTGCATAGAACTGATACATGGAAAAATCCGGAGACAGCACCATGACCTTGCCGCCGCGCGGCGCAAAGGTATTCATAATCAGAGAAATCAGCTCGTCTGAACCGTTTCCGACGACAATATTGCCCGGCGCAATGCGGAATTCGCGTCCTGCCAGACGGCGGACATCCGCCACGGTCGGGTCAGGATAGCGATTGAAATCAATCGTGTCAATGCTCGCCGCAATGGCATCGCGCAGTTCCTCCGGCAGAGAGAAATAGCTCTCGTTGGCATCCAGCTTAATCTGATAGACATCCTCGCACGGATCATACGGGGTCATGCTTGCCAGCTTTTCTGGTAATGTAATCATGTTGTAGTTCCTCCCGTGCTCACTTGTCCTGCTTCGGTTCTGCCTTTTTGGCTTCTTTCTTGGTCTCGTCCTTTGCCCGCAGGCCTTCCTGCAGCTGCTCAGTCAGCGCCTGAATCTGCTGCTTTTTCATCTTCATGCTCGCCAGATTGACAATGACACGGGCGCTAATCGGCGCTACCGTCTCATACGGCTCCAGACCATTTTCCTTCAGAGTCGTGCCGGTCTCGACAATATCGACAATGGCATCGGCAAGACCGAGCAGCGGAGCCAGCTCGACGCTGCCTTCAATCTTGATGATATTGACGTCCATGTTCTTGCGGGAGAAGAAATCACGCGTTACCTTCGGATACTTGGACGCGATGGTTCTAGTATGATAACCGGCGTAAAAATCCTCGCCCTTCTTTCCGCACAGGCAGAAGCGGCACTTGCCAAAGCCCAAATCCAACGTCTCATAGAACGAGCCGCCCTTTTCCATAATGGTATCCTTGCCGACAACGCCCATATCACACACGCCGTGCTCGACATAGGTGATAACGTCAGCCGCCTTGGACAGCACGAGTTCAATATTGGAATTCGGCAAACGGAAGATGAGCTTACGGGAGCCGGAACGCAGTTCGCTGACATCATAGCCGGAATGCTCCAGCAACTCCAGGGTCTTTTTTTCCAATCTGCCCTTGGTCAGAGCGATACGAATAATGTTTTCTGGAGTCATGCCTGTACCTCTACTTCCTTCACGGCGCCATCGCGGAAGATTACCAGCGTGCGATAGCCCTTCTTCTTTGCCAGCTCCATCGCTTCCTTCTCGGTGTCGCACGGTGCCAGCTCTGCCAGTTCACTGTTTGTATTGATGTAATTGAGCGCGCCCTTGAGGTCGCTTCTCTCGCAGAATACCAGCTCCTGCGGAATTACTTTTTTCTTGAGGTCTACGGACTCGGACAGTGCATCAATGTCAATGGCAAAGCCGGTAGCCGGAATATCTCTGCCGAACTTGGCACACAGATTGTCGTATCTGCCGCCCGCCAGAACCGGAGAACCTGCGCCGCCCATGTAGCCGCGGAACATCAGACCGGTATAATAGTCAATCTCCTGTACCAGACCGAGGTCAATCATGACATTTTCGCCATAGCCCGCGTTGGTGATTGCATCAATCAGATTTTTCAGATATGCCACTGCCTTGAGTACGCCCGGATTGTCGGTCAAACCTGCCAGCTCGTCGAGTACCTCGCTGCCGCCGAACAGATTCGGCATTGCCTTGAGGGCACGATATGCCTCTCGATCCTGATACGGCTCCAGCTCATCGCCCAGCGCTGCATAGGACTTGTTCTCGATATTGGAACGAATGCGCTCTGCAGTCTCTGCATCGACATTGAGAGACTGAATCAGTTCCTTATAAATCGCCGCATAGCTCAGCTCGATGCGGAAGGTCTCGCCGCGAACCGCTGCCAGTGCAGCAAACGCAGTGGTCAGAATATCAATATCCGCCATCATGCCGCGTGCGCCGAGCAGCTCGGCACCTGCCTGCATGACTTCCGTTGAATGTCCGCGGTGGAACGAGCTTGCGCGATGTACCTTCTGCATGTAGTACAGACGCAGCGGAAGCACATCGTCATTGAGCTTGGTCGTAACCACACGCGCAATCGGTGTGGTGTTGTCCGGACGCAGCACGAGCAGACGGCCGTTGCGGTCGGTCAGCTTGTACATCTTTTCCTGTCCGATGGACGAGCCTGCCTGCGTGAATACATCATAGTATTCCAGAGACGGCGTGATGATTTCATCATAGCCGCGTGCTTCAAACAGATCTCTGATTCTCTTCTCGTTCTGTCGGAACATGCGGGTCGCCGCGAACAAACGGTCGCGGGTGCCCTCCGGCGTGGAGATTGCATACTGATTCATACTTTATAACCCCTAAATATAATGTTCGTTGTTTTATCGCTTTAGCGTGTTAACATGATAACACGACCAGTTTGGTATGTCAAGCGTTCCGGAAAATGTTACGGAAAAGAAAGCAGCTTCTTACAATCATTTGACAATTCTCTCCGATTTGTTCAGAACAGCGATACCTGCGTACTGGTCGGCATCTCGGACAGGGCGCCGATGCTGGCGAGTGTCTCGACAACGCTCTTTGACACGCGGGAGCAGCGCACCACAATTTCCTCCTGCGACAGGAACGGGCCGTTTTTGCGTTCTTCGACAATCGCCTGTGCAGCCTGTTCACCGACGCCTGGCATGGACGAGAACGGCGGAATCAGACCCTTTTCCGTGATGACGAAATGCTTTGCCTCGGATTTATAAATATCCATCGGTTCAAATACAAATCCTCTGTGATAGAACTCATGGACAACTTCCAGTGTTGTCATCATATCTTTTTCAACAGCAGAAATCGTCTTGTCGCGTTCTTTTGCCTGCAATTCGTGGATTTTATCCAAGCACACGGTATCTCCCAGCACCATGCAGGAAGCATCAAACGCCTTCGCGCGAATGGAAAAATATGCAGAATAGAACGCCAGCGGCTTGTGCACCTTAAACCACGCAATACGATACGCCATGATAACGTAAGCAACCGCATGTGCCTTCGGGAACATATACTTGATTTTTTTGCACGAATCAATATACCAGTCCGGCACATCCTGCTTCTTCATCGCTTCTTCCATCTCCGGCTTCAATCCCTTGCCCTTACGCACGGATTCCATTGTCTGGAAGCTCAGCTTCGGGTCAACACCCTTGCCAATCAGATAGTTCATGATATCGTCTCGGCAGCAAATGCATTCTTTTAGCGGAATGCCGTCATGTACCAAATCCTGCGCATTGCCCAGCCATACATCCGTGCCGTGCGACAGACCGGAAATACAGAACAATTCGTCAAATGTCGTCGGCTTGGTCTCCTTTACCATGCCGCGCACGAACTTGGTGCCGAACTCCGGCACGGCAATACAGCCAATGTCGCCCAAAATCGGGTCCGGTTCGTCTGTGACATACTTGAGTGCTTTATTGGACGTAAACAGACTCATGGTCTCCGGATCGCCGAGCGGAATATTCTGCGCGACAACACCGGTCATGTTTTCCATGTGCTTGATAATTGTCGGGTCATCGTGTCCCAGTTCGTCCAGCTTGAGCAGATTTTCGTCAATGGAGTGATACTCGAAATGTGTCGTGATGATTTCAGAATTCGGATCGTCTGCCGGATGCTGTACCGGACAGAAGTCGTAAATATCGACTTCCTTCGGCACGACGACAATGCCGCCCGGATGCTGACCGGTGTTTCTGCGGATACCCGTGCAGCCCTTGACTAAGCGGTTTTCCTCCGCGCGTCCCACTTCCATGTCGCGCTCCGCCATGTATTTTTTGACATAGCCATATGCGGTTTTTTCCGCAACCGTACCAATCGTACCCGCGCGGAATACATGGTCATGCCCGAACAGCTCACCGGTGTACCAGTGAATGGTCGGCTGATATTCACCGGAAAAGTTCAGGTCAATATCCGGCACTTTATCGCCGTTGAAGCCCAAAAACGTCTCAAATGGAATGGAAAAACCCTCTTGATTAAGCGGTTCTCCGCACTTCGGGCAGGTCTTGTGCGGCATATCCGCGCCGCAGCCAAAGCCCTCATTTTCGTGCCATTCGATGTAATGGCATTTCGGGCACAGATAATGCGGCGCGAGAGAATTTACCTCGGTGATGTCCGACATAAACGCAACCAGCGACGAGCCGACAGAACCACGGGAGCCAACCAGATAGCCATCCTGCAGCGACTTCGCCACGAGCTTTTGCGCAATCATGTACATTACATCGTATCCATTTCCGATAATGGAACCCAATTCGCGTTCCAAACGCGCCTTGACCTTTTCCGGCAGCGGATCGCCGTACATGCGCTTGGCTTTTTCGTAGCACATGCGTTCTAAATCCTCCGCAGAATTGTCCATCTTCGGCGGATAGTTTTCGCGCGGTACCGGACGCAGCGTATCGCACCAGTCCGCAATCATGTTTGTGTTGGTGACAACGACTTCCATCGCGCGGTCTGCGCCCAAATACGAAAATTCCTCCAGCATTTCATCGGTGGTCTTGAGATACAGCGGCGCCTGATTGTCGGCGTCTTTAAAGCCCATGCCCGCCATCAGGATGCGGCGGAACGCCTCATCCTCCGGCTCCAAGAAATGCACGTCACCGGTTGCCACACACGGCTTGTCCAGCTCGTCCGCAATCGCCAAGATTTTGCGGTTGTAATCGCGCAGTTCTTCCTCGTCCTTTGCCGTGCCGTTAGCAATCATAAATTGGTTGTTGCCAATCGGCTGAATTTCCAGATAATCATAAAAATCCGCAATCTTGAGCAGTTCTTCGTGTGACGCGCCGTGCACCATTTCGGAAAACAGCTCGCCCGCCTCGCAGGCAGAGCCGAAAATCAAGCCCTCTCTGTGACGAATCAGCTCACTGCGCGGCATAATCGGCTTTTTATTGAAATATTTCAGGTTGGAATAGGAAATCAGCTTGTACAGATTTTTGAGTCCCACCTGATTTTTTGCCAAAATAATAAAGTGATACCGGCGCAGATTTTTCAGACTGCCGGTCTTGGCTTTGAGTCCCGCCAGCAGCGGGTTGATGTCGGAAATTTTGGTCGCGTGCAGTTCTTCCTGCATCTTTTCCAACAGCTTGATGTAAATTCTGCCCAGAACTGCCGCGTCCTCACTCGCTCTGTGATGGTCGAACGGGCCAACTTTGAGTTTTTTCGCCATGACATCCAGCTTATGCCGCTTCATGTCTGGGAACAGAATCTTACTCATTTCTACTGTATCAATGGAGGTAAATTCCCGCTCGATGCCCAGTCGCTCACAGGCGCGGTTGATAAACGCCATATCAAAGCCCGCATTGTGCGCGACAAGCGGCAAATCTCCCGCAAATTCCAAGAATTTCGGCAGTGCCTCGGAAAGCTCCGGCGCATCCTTGACGGTTTCATCCGAAATGCCCGTCAGCTCCGTGATATTCGCCGGAATCGGCTTGTGTGGATTGACATAGGTTTGAAACTCCTCCAGCACTTCGCCATTGCGCACTTTGACTGCCGCGATTTCGGTCATTTCTTCCTCTGCCGGCTTGAGACCTGTGGTCTCGGTGTCAAAGCAGACAAAGGTTTCGTTCAACGGCGCGTCATAGTTTCCCTTGACAACGGAAACGTTGCCGGAATCATTGACATAATACGCCTCAACGCCATACAAAATCTTCAAATCAATGCCGTTTCGCTCAATCGCATGCATGGCTTCCGGAAAGGCCTGTGCCACGCCGTGATCGGTGATTGCCATCGCCGTATGTCCCCACGTTTTTGCGCGCTGCATGAGGGATTTTGTCGTGGACATGCCGTCCATTGCGGACATATTGGTATGCAGATGCAGCTCGACACGCTTTTTCTCTGCCGTGTCCATACGCATCTTTTTCTTACTCAACACGATGCCTGTCGGCTCCATGATGGTTTCTTTTTCAAAGTTATCAAAGCTGACCTTGCCCTGTACGGTCAGGTACATGCCCTCGTGAATGAGATCCACATACTCATCGGCTTTTTCCTTCGCCAAAAACTTGCTGACGCGCATGGAGCCGTGCAAATCGGTAATGTCAAAGCCAATCTTGACCCATTCCTTGCCGGTATTTTTGCTTTTGATTTCGCGGGTTTCTACCAAAAATACCTCACCGCGAATGGTTGCGCTGTCTACTGCGTGCAGCGCATCCTGAATCGACACAACCGGCTGGTCATACAATCTGCCATACAGCAGATTTTCGTCCTTTTTGATGTGAAATGTTTTGCGATTGTACTGTACTTCGCCCTTGTCGGCACGCACCGGCTTTTTCTTGGGCTTTTCTTTCTTTTCCTGCACGGGCGGCGTGTGCATCATGCGCTTGAGCATTTGTTCTCTGCCCTGCTCCGTCTTCTGCGCCAAGCGCAGTTCGGTTTCTTCGTTGGAGGTCTCGGTATTGACCGCGCAAGTCAAGCCGGTTTCTGTGCGAATCATCTCCGGCAGCTGCCGCAGATCATGCGCCAGATACTCCATGCCGCTTCCCAGCATGGAAACCGTCAGGCCGTTCGCCGTCATGTCCCATTTGCTGTCGGTCAGATAACCCTGTGCAGACGGCTTGCGCAGGACAATATACTCTTTCAGGCTGTCGACATACGGCTGTGTCAGACCATTCAGCTGATAGCGCGGTGCAATGCGCACGCGCGACAAACCGTACATGGAACCGATGCCCTTTTCCATATCAAACAGCGCCTTTCGCGGTACAATGTCGTCAAACTGGACACGACACAGCACAGCACGCTTATCGTGGCTCACCACAACGGAGCATACCTCACCGTTTGTGAGGTATGCTCCGTGGTCTTTGCTTTCATATCGTTCAAACAGATCTCCCAGTGTGGTCAAATCTTATCCTTGCTCCTTTATGATCGCATGAATTTCTTTCATCAGTTCATCCACCAGCTGTTCCTGCGGCACTTTTCGCAGAATCTCGCCATGGCGAAAAATCATACCAACACCGTCACCGCCCGCAATGCCGATGTCCGCCTCGCGCGCTTCGCCGGGGCCATTGACAACGCAGCCCATCACGGCAACCTTCAGCTTGGCGTCCAATCCGGCAACGCGGCGTTCCACTTCATTGGCGATGCCAATCAAATCAATCTTGGTGCGGCCGCAGGTCGGGCACGATACAATGTTTACACCCGTGTCGTTGAGACCGACAGCTTTCAAAATCGCATATGCCGCCGTGATTTCGTGCACCGGATCTGCGGTCAGCGAGACGCGAATCGTGTCGCCGATGCCCAGCGCCAGCAGGCCGCCGATGCCCGCCGCAGACTTGATGGTTCCCATATACTCGGTTCCCGCCTCTGTGACACCCAGATGCAGCGGATAATTGGTCTTTTCGTGCATGAGCTGATACGCCCGCATGGTCGTCGGCACGCTGGACGATTTCAGCGAGATGCAAATATCGTCAAAATCGTATTTGTTGAGCAGCGACACATGATACAGCGCACTCTCCACCATAGCTTCCGGTGTCGGAGAGCCGTATTTTTCCAGAATGTGCTTTTCAATCGAACCAGAGTTGACGCCGATGCGAATCGGAATGTGCTTTGCCCTGCACGCCTCCGCAACCGCCTTGACGCGCTCTTCCGCGCCGATATTGCCCGGATTGATACGAATGGCGCTGACGCCCGCCTCGGCAGAGGCGAGTGCCAGCCGATAATCAAAATGAATATCCGCGACGACCGGAATCGGAGAATGCGCACAGATGGTCTTCATCGCCTCTGCGGCAGCCATATCCGGTACCGTACAGCGAACAATATGACAGCCTGCGGACGCCAACCGCTCAATCTGCGCCAGCGTTGCCTGTGCATCGCGCGTATCGGTATTGGTCATCGACTGCACGGCAATCGGTGCTCCGCCGCCGACCGGCACATTTCCGACAAAAATCTGTTTTGTTTTCATACTCCTCTTCCTTTCTCTCACGCCGCGCCGAGCAGACGCAGAATATCCTGCCAAGTCACATAGACCATGAGCAGCATCAGAATGGCGAATCCGCCGAAATGAATATAGCCTTCGTATTTTCGCGGAACCGGCCTGCGCGCAATCAGTTCAATGAGCACGAACAGCAGCCGTCCGCCGTCCAGTGCCGGAAGCGGCAGCAGATTCATCACGCCCAAGTTGATGGAAATGAACGCAATAAGCAGGAAAAAGCTGGTCATGCTGCTCTGTGCGGTCTGCACGAGCACATCGGTCACGCCGACCGGACCGGACATCTGGTCAATGCCTACCTGCCCGCTGACCAGCTGCTTCAGGCTAATCCACACGAGCCGCGCATAGTCATACGACCGGTACACGGCATTCTTCACTTTATCCACAACCGTCAGCTGTTTGACGGTGAAATCCACACCGTACCGCTGGACGCCATCGTATTCCGCCGGTTCCAGCTTGACATCGTGCAGCTCTTTCTTTTCGCCGTTGCGCTGCACGACGATATCATAGCTGGTATCCGTGCCGAGGCTCAGTCCCGTCGTCACATCCGACGTCAGCAGCACGCGATACCCGTCAATGCTGAGGATGCGGTCGCCCTTCATCAGCATGCTCTCGCCCTGCGACGGAAAGCCGTCCGCAAAGCCTTGAATCACCGGCTCGGTGCCCTCAGTCTGCGGCAGCACCAGAATGAGCACAATGAGAAATCCCAGCAGGAAATTCATCAGCGCACCGGCAGCAAGAATCAGCGCGCGCCAGCCAATCGGCGCACCCGCCAGTGTGCCCGGCTGATCCTGCTCGGTGTCCTCGCCTTCCATGACGCAGGCGCCGCCGAACGGCAAAATACACAGCTTGAAATCCGTCTCGCCGATTTTCTTGTGTGCGAAGGACGGACCCATGCCGACCCAAAATTCGAGCACATGCACACCGGCAGCCTTTGCCGCCATGAAGTGTCCGAACTCATGGACGATGACCAGACAGCCAAACGCCAAAATTGCTAAAATTACAGTTAAAATGGTCAAAGAAACACCTCTTACGAAGCAAATTTACGACAACAGCAGTCCCTTGACAATCTCACGGGCTGCGCGGTCGCTTGCCAGAACATCCTCAATCGTGATTTCCGGCAAATACTCGACGTTGTCCATCGCCGCCTGTACCAGCTCCGGAATGCGATAGAACGGAATTTTATCGTGCAGAAACAGCTCAACGGCTGCTTCGTTTGCGCCGTTCATAATTGCGCCGAGATTGCCGCGGGCGGCAGCCGCACGGCGTGCCAGTCCCAGTGTCGGGAACGCTTCTTCATCCGGTGCAAAGAATGTCAGATTGTGTCTGCGCGGCAGATCCAGTGGCGGCACCTTGCACGGCACACGCTCCGGATAGGTCAGCGCATACTGAATCGGCAGGCGCATATCCGGATTGCCCATCTGCGCAATCACGGAACCGTCCTCAAACTCCACAGCGGAATGCACGATGCTTTCCCGATGCACGACAATGTCAATGTCATCCGGCTCTACATCGTACAGCCACATCGCTTCAATCAGCTCCAAGCCCTTGTTCATCATGCTTGCGGAGTCGATGGTAATTTTGGCGCCCATGCTCCAGTTCGGATGATGCAGCGCCTGCTCCTTGGTGACGTGGCGCATCTGCTCGCGGCTCATGCCGAAGAACGGGCCGCCGGATGCTGTCAGCAGAATGCGGTTGATGCGGTTGCCCGCTGCGCCCTGCAAGCACTGGAAAATTGCCGAGTGCTCGGAATCCACCGGCAAAATCGGCACGCCCTTTTCACGCGCTGCCCGCATGACGATCTGTCCGGCGCACACCAGCGTTTCCTTATTGGCAAGCGCAATCGCCTTTCCCGCTTCAATGGCAGCCATTGTCGGCAGCAGTCCCACCATGCCGACAACCGCCGTCACAACAACATCGGCTTCCGGCAGAGTTGCGGCTTCAATCAGACCGTCCATGCCGGACACGACGCGAATATCGGTATCTGCGAGCTTGGTTTTCAGCTCTTTTGCTTTTTCTTCATTGTACACCGCAACCAAAGACGGATGCAAGGCACGCGCCTGTTGCTCTGCGCGCTGGATATTGGTATTGACCGAAATCGCGCACACCTGCGCCTCGATGGAATCGAGAACATCAATGGTCTGTGTGCCGATAGAGCCGGTCGAACCGAGAATAACAATATTTTTCATGTCTTATAACCCCAGATTAGAAAACAGATGCAGCAGCAGCTCAACCAGCGGTGCCACAAAAATCACACTGTCGAACCGATCGAGTACGCCGCCATGACCCGGAAAAATCTTGCCGTAATCTTTAATGCCGCTCTTTCTCTTGACGATGGAGAACGACAAATCACCGATTTGACCGAGCACAGCACCCAAAATACCGGCTGCCAGACACAGCGGTACAGACAGCGTCAGATTGGTAAACGCACTGACTGCAATGCCGTAAATCACAGTGAGGACAGCCGCGCCGACAACGCCGCCAATTGCGCCCTCAACCGTCTTTTTCGGAGAAATCACCGGTGCCAGCTTATGCTTGCCGAACGCCATGCCTGCAAACAGGGCGCAGGTATCCGAACCCCAAGCCGCCAGCAGCGGAATGACCAGATGAAACGCGCCGTTCTCCGACATCGTGAACATGCGAATCAGGCTCATGAGCAGATACGGAATGAGAATGCCGCCGAAATAGGCACCGGCAAGCTCCTGAAATCCAAACTTTGTGTGATGCCGCAGCAGCAGAACAAACAGAACCACGACACCGATATACAGCATCGCGCGCATCCAATACACCGGATAGCTGTCTCTCGCGCTGGCAAACGACATGCCCAAAGCGAGCAGCATCGCTGCAATTTGCAGCTCCTTGTTGTTTTTTCCTGCGGTCGCTGCGGTAAATTCCTGCGCCGCACAGACGGACAGTGCCATCATGAGCAGCTGCGCGACGATCGGCGGGAAGACGAACAGCGCAAGGATGACAACAACTGCACCGGTCACGCCAAATGCAACTCTTGTTTTCATGGTTTATACTCCTCCGAATCGTCTATTTCTTCTGTTAAATTCATCAATGGCGGCATCCATATCCGCCGGCTTGAAGTCCGGCCACAGGACATCCGTAAAATAGTATTCTGCATACGCGCTCTGCCACAGCAGGAAATTTGACGTGCGAATCTCTCCGCTCGGGCGGATAATAAAATCCGGATCCGGCATGTGCGCAGTGTACAGATGCTGAGAAATCGTGTCCTCAGTGATATCCTCCGGCTTCAGCTGTCCCGCCTGTACTTCCTGCGCGATGGCGCGCACGGCATTTTTTATCTCATCGCGTCCGCCGTAGTTGATGCACAGCGTAGCGACGGAAAATTCCGGCCGCTTTTGTGCCTCTGCGTTGCAGCGCGCGACAAGCTCCCGAATATCCGGTGCGAGCACGGACAAATCACCAATGACCTGCACGGCAATTTCATCCTTTGCCATCGTGTCAATGGCTTCCTTGAGATATCTGCGGAACAGGTTCATCAGCGTGCTGACTTCTTCCTCCGGACGCTTCCAGTTCTCCGTGGAAAATGCATACACGGTAAAATATTTGACGCCAATGTTTTTGCAGTATGTTGCGATGGTGCGGAACGTCTCTGCGCCGACCTTATGTCCGGCGGTACGCGGCAATCCGCGTTTTTTTGCCCAGCGTCCATTTCCGTCCATAATAACCGCAATATGCTGCGGCACTGGGCGGTCGGACGGCTGCGGCGGCGTGCTGTCCTCTTTTTTCAGTATATTGAACAACGCCACGGTACTATGCACCGACCTTTCTTTCTAAATCCGTGCGCCTTGCGTCTGTGCGCGAAAGCGCCGATATACGCGACATGGGCGACTGAAGATAGCCGCCCACATGTCTTGTACCCCGTTCTATTGTTGTTTAAACAGACTTCAGTTCTTCCGACTTTGCCGCAGTCGTCTTGTCGATCTCCTTGATATACTTGTCGGTCAGCTTCTGCATATCCTTTTCTGCATCTGCCAGCTCGTCCTCGGTGATCTCAGACTTCTTCTTTGCTGCCTTCCACTTATCAATGGCATCGCGGCGAATGTTGCGGATGGCAACCTTGGATGCTTCGCCTTCCTTGGATACCTGCTTGATGAGCTCCTTACGGCGCTCCTCGGTCAGCGGCGGGAAGCTCAGACGAATCAGCTTGCCATCGTTCTGCGGGTTGATGCCCAGCTCGGAAGTCTGGATTGCCTTGACAATCTCCTTGAGCAGAGATGCATCCCACGGCTGAATGGTCAGGGTGCGCGGGTCCGGAGAAGCCACAGCAGCTACCTGCTGAATCGGGCTTGCAGTTCCGTAGTAATCAACCGTGATCTTATTGAGCACGCTTGCATTTGCGCGGCCTGCGCGGATGCCTGCCAAATTTTCTGCCAGAACGTCCAGAGACTTCTGCATTTTTCCTTCATACGGTTTCAAATCGGGTTTCATAGGGTGTTTCTCCTCTCCAAATATACCAAATTTACTGATTATTTACCATGGTGCCGACCTGCTCTCCCATGACGGCACGGTAAATGTTTTCCGGCTCCTTCAGTGCGAACACGAGCAGCGGAATGTTGTTGTCCATAGAAAGAGTCGTCGCGGTGGTATCCATAACAGCCAGCTTCTTCTCCAGCACTTCCATATAGGACAGCGTGTCATACTTCTTTGCGTCCGGATTCTTTGCCGGATCGGAATCGTATACACCGTCGATGTTCTTCGCCAGCAGAATAATCTCCGCATTGATTTCAGCAGCGCGCAGCGCAGCAGCTGTATCGGTAGAAAAATACGGATTGCCGATGCCGCAGCCGAAAATAACAACGCGGCCCTTTTCCAGATGACGGGTTGCCTTGTTGCGAATGTACGGCTCTGCGATCTGACGCATCTCAATTGCGGTCTGTACACGCACGTCTACACCGCGCTGCTCCAGAGCGTCCTGCAGTGCCAGCGAGTTAATCGTGGTAGCCAGCATACCCATATAGTCTGCACGGGTGCGCTCCATCTTTCCGCCGCCGTCCTTGACGCCGCGCCAGAAATTGCCGCCGCCGACAACGATGCCGACTTCCGTGCCGATTTCTACGCACTTTTTGACAACGTCGCAAACCGGACCGATGACGTCAAAGTTCAGACCGAACTTGTTGTCGCCCGCCAGTGCTTCGCCACTGATTTTGATTAAAACACGCTTATATTTCGGTGTATCCATTTTGTTGATTCCTCCATGTGCGATCTGTTTGCTTCCATGTACAACGTCGGGCAAGTATGCCTTATGTTCTTATGTTATATCATACATGATTGCCGTTCAGATTGCAAACGGTTTCCAGCAATTTTCTTCCGTTTCGCCATAATTCACATCTCTGTAAAAAAATCTCTGCGGCAAAGCAAAGGGAGCTGCTATCCAAACAGCTCCCTTCGATGCATTTCGGTTTTTATTCTATCACCTTCGGAAGAAATACACGGATTTCCGTACCGACGCCGAGGCCGCTGTCCAGTTCCACTCTGCCGTGATGATATTCTACAACATGCTTGACGATGGACAGTCCCAAGCCCGTTCCGCCAATCTGCTTGGAATGGCTCTTGTCCACACGGTAAAATCGTTCGAACACGCGCAGGCGCGATTCCTCCGGTATGCCAATACCGTCATCCTTGACCTTTATGGTGATTTCCTTCTCGTCCTGTGACAGCGACAGCCAGACATTTCCGTTCGGATGATTATATTTGATGGCATTTTCGCACAAATTATACACCAGTTCACTGAGCATGCCGTCCTCGCCGAGCAGCACTGCCGGACAGGTTTCCAAATGCAGGGAGACCTCTGCTTTTTTTGCCACCGGCTCCAGCGACTCCATCACCGCTTCGCACAGGTCATCCAACTCAACCGGCTCCAAGCTCTGCGGTTCTTTGACTTCTTCCTCAATGCGCGACAGGCGGATAATATCGTCGATCAGCGCAATCAAGCGCAGGGATTCTTTATGAATGCTGCCGGAGAACTTGCGAATGTCATCCATGCTCGCAACCATGCCGTTCTCCATCATCTCCGCATAACCGGAAATCGACGTCAGCGGTGTTTTCAGTTCGTGCGAAACATTGGCAGAAAACTCCTGTCTGCTGCGCTCTGCCATGCGCTGCTGGGTCTCATCCAATACGATCACCACAGCGCCGTCTACTTCACCCAAACGCAGCATCGGGCTGGCATAGATATGATACACACGCCCGTGCATCGTAAAATCATCGTTGAGACTTGCACCGGACAGCGCTGTCGTCACACAATCGTGCAGTTCCTGCGTGCGGTTGACAATCAGATAATTCTTTCCGATAAATTCACTCGGATCTGCCACCCGCCCCGCCAGCATATGAATGGCACTCGGGTTGACGGAGACAACGTTTTTATCCTTCGATACCAGCAGCAAACCTTCCCGCATATTGTTGGTGATGATGCCGAGAATTTCCCGCTCCTGCTCCAAAATCTCTTTCTGCGTGTGAATTTCCTGATCCTGTGCCTGAATATGCGAGAAAAACGGTTTGAGCTCCGCATAGGAATCGGCATTGACGCCCGCCTGATCCAGCGCACGTACCGCGCGCTCAACTGGCTTCATCATCCATTTTGTCAGCCAGTGGGACAGCAACAGCGCCATGCCAAACAGAATAACCATGACGACAACAATGCCCGGAACGGATGTCAGCATCATGCTGCGAATGCTGGAATACTGCTGTGCCAAACGCAGCACATTGCCATCGGACAGCCGCAGCGCATAGTAATAGCTCGAAGAATCTGTTGTCGAGGAATTTCGAATGTCCTCACCGAATCCGTCGTGTATTGCCTGCTGAATCTCCGGACGATCCAAGTGGTTTTCCATCTTGGACGCCTCTGCATTAGAATCATACAGCACGGTGCCGTCTGAGGTGATAAACGTCACGCGCACGATGTCCGGCAGTCCCTGCAAAATTTTTTCATAGGACGCCTCATCGACATAATCATAGCTCTGGCTGATCGACTGTGCCAAATCATTGATGTACTGCTCCGCCTGCCGCATCGAGCGCTGCGAGGTCACTGCCAGCGTCAGCGCACTGGCACACAGCACGCCGACTGCACTGAGCAACAGCAGCACCCAATAAATCCGCTTTTTCATTCCTTCGCCTCTTTATCAATCTTATAGCCGATGCCGCGCACGGTCTGAATCATCGTGCCGTCATCGTGAATTTTCTTGCGCAATGTGTTGATATGAATATCTACGGTTCGCGTCGCACCGCCGTAATCAAAGCCCCAGACCTGTTCCATAATCTGATCGCGCGTCAGCACACGTCCCTGATTGCGCAGCAAATCGCACAGCAGGCGAAATTCTTTTCGCGTCAGCAGCACTTCTTCGCCGTCCACCGTGACAACATGTCCGTCCTCATCCACGTGAACATTGCCGTAGTCATAGCTGTGTGCGCCGTTGACCGCCGCGCTTTTGCTGCTCTCCACGGTTCGCCGTGCCACGGCGCGAATGCGCGACAGCAGCTCCAAAATGCCAAACGGCTTGGAGATATAATCATCTGCGCCGAGATCCAGACCGCGCACCTTATCCATCTCCGCGGTTTTGGCGGTCAGCATGATAACCGGCATCTGACTGGTCTCCGGCGCCGCGCGCAGATGCTTGAGGATAGACAGACCGTCCTCTCCCGGCAGCATAATATCCAGCAGCACCAAATCCGGTTTTTTCTCATTGACTGCTGCATAAAACGAGCGTCCGCCCGGAAATCCCTGCGCCTCGTACCCACTTCCGTTGAGCGCATAGACCACCATCGTACGGATGCTTTCGTCATCTTCAACTACATAAATGGACAGTTTTTCCATACCAGTCCCTCCTATTTTCATGGTCGCTATCTAGCCATATTATAGCAGACCCGCAACAGATTCCGCCATATTCCAACGTAAAATGTATGTAAAATCCCGCCAAAACGCAAAAAACTTCCGCAGAATCTCTCCGCGGAAGTTTGTCGCTGTGTTATAGAAACAGATCTGCCTGCGCGCGGCGCTGAAACTTCTGTTCCAGCTCGCGTTTGTGATACAGATAAATCTCGTTGTCAAAAAATCGCGCCTGCTTCGGACATTTTTTGATACAGGCACCGCATTTGATGCACGGACCGACATAGCGTTTGACATCGTTCGCATCAATCGAGCCGAGCGGGCACAGCTTGGCGCACAGCCCGCAGCCCGTACAGGCGTCCGACACCACCGGTTTGACCTTGAGGTATTCCTTTGCGTTTTTCGGTGCGAAATACGGCTTATACGGCGTGTTTCCTTTGACGGCAACCGGCTCTGTAGGAAGCTCCCGCAGGGCTTGCAGCTTGTCGTCAATGCGTTCGGCGAACGAATCCGCCAGCTGCAAATCCGCCGCGTCCGGTCTGCCCGCCGCCAAAATTCTCGAAAACGAATGCTCTCCGACAAACGCCGCTCCTGCTATTGTGTGGAATCCATTGGATTCTAACACATCGCGCAGCTCAATCAAGGCATCGTCATAATCCCGATTGCCATATAAGACAACTGGAACCGCCAGTGTGTCACTGCCGTGAATGGCATCGCGCACATACGGCAGCAGCTTATTGGGCACACGGCCGGCATAGACTGGCACGCCGACAACCGCCAGTTCCTCCGATTGGCAGAGAATGTCCTGTTCCCGCGCCTTGGGCAAAGTAAAATCGTTCTCCTGCACCGGAACATCGAGACATTCGGACAGCTTCGCTCCGATTCGCCGCACAACCGTCTGTGTGGTATTGGTCGCGCTGAAATAGATCAGCCGCACACGCTTGATTTTCATATCAGCAATCCCTCCCAGCATATTTGCTGGTTATAGTATATCACAGCACCCGATATATCCCAAGCGGTTTCTGCTCTCCCGGCAGGCATTGACAAAGGCGCGGAACATCTTGCGGCTGTTTTCATCGCGCCGCCAAAACAGCTCCGGATGCCACTGCGTTGCCAAGAAAAACGGCTGCCGTCTGTCCTCTACCGCCTCGATGAGACCATCTGCCGACCACGCGCACGCGGTCAGCGTGGGTGCCAATTCGCGCACGCCCTGATGATGATAGCTGTTGACCGCAATGTTTTGCTCGCCCACAATGCGATAGAGCAGGCTGTCTCCGTCAATCTGAACGCAATGCACCGCTCTGTTATATGGCGGCGCCATGTGGTGCCGGATTTCGCTGGTCAGCTCATGCTCCAGGTCCTGATACAGCGTGCCGCCCAATGCCGCATTAAACAGCTGGATGCCGCGGCAGATGCCAAATGCCGGTTTTTGATGGATGCGGCACATCTGCAGCAGCTCCCGCTCCATAATATCGCGCTTTTGGCAAATCTCTCCGCAGGTCTCCCTGCGCTGTTCGCCGTACAGAGCCGGATCTACATCCTGTCCGCCGGTAAACAAGACACCGTCCACCATGTCAAACAGCTGATGCAGCTGTTTTGGCCCGCAGTCCAGCGGAAAAATCACCGGAATGCCGCCCGCCTGTGTGATGCCGTCCAAATACCCCGGAATCATCCAAACACTATCGCGCTGTACGTCATACAGCGGCGTCACGCCAATCACCATCTGAGTCATTATGTTCTCCTTTCTTGCATAAAAAAATGGAGCCGGCGTTTTTCGCCTGCTCCATTGCCACTTGTTGATATTCCATTAAAATTTTACGTCATCCAAATCGTCTGTCTGCTTGACACCGACAACACCCAGTGCAATCAATGCCGAGCCAATCGCCGCGATGACGCCGCCCATCGAAAGAACGGCAATCCATAATCCTTTTTTCATATCCTTCACCTCGTACAGATGATTTATACATAGTATATCACAAGCCGCTTTATTTTGCATCTCTTTTTTCGCATTTTTAATGGTCTCGTAACATTTGCAGCAGCTTCTCTTTCTCTCGTCCGCGCAAATCTGCAGTGCCCGCGATGTGTTCCAGCTGTTCGGCGGTCTGCGGCCGCTTTTGCACCAGCTTCTCCAAGATTTTATCAGAGAAAATAGAAAATGCCGGTTTCCCCCGCAATTTTGCTATATTTTTGCGAAATTCACGCAGTTCGCGCGACAACTGCGGATTGTCAGAGGCACGGCTCTCGCGCGCCAAGCGCTGTTCCTGTGCCGAAATATCCGCCCGCACGCGAAGGGTCACGCGTTTGTTCTCAAACAATACCGGCTTTGCCGCCGCTGTCAAGCTGAGTCTGGACGGATTTTCCTGCCGCACCAAGCAGCCGATACCGACAAGCCGATGCATTTCCGTCAGAATTTCTGCCCGCTCGGTGTCGCGCATGATACCGAATGTCGACACGGACGCATATCCTGTGTCCGGTTCTCCGCGCAAAATATCGCACAGCTGCTCGGCGTCACATTGCTCTTTGACGCGGTACACACAGGATAAAATTTTCTGCGCATCCGTCGTGATGTCTTTTTCCACGCTGGTGCTCTCGCAATTGCTGCACTGTCCGCAAAAATCCGGCGCATCCTGTCCGAAATACGCCAAAATATGCTGCCGCAGGCATTGCTCTGTGAACACATATCGCTTCATCTGCTCCAGCCGCCGCAAATTTTGCTTTTTGAGCCACACCACCTTCTCATCGGTCAGTGCCGGATTTTCCGGATCCTGCCGAATCAAATACTCGTGCAGCCCAATATCCGCTTCGTCAAACAGCATGAGGCAGTGTGCAGGCTCTCCGTCGCGTCCGGCTCTGCCCGCCTCTTGATAATAGCTTTCGAGATTGCGCGGCATGCCAAAATGCACAACAAATCGTACATCCGCCTTGTTAATGCCCATGCCAAACGCATTGGTCGCGGTAATCACGGGGATTTCTCCGCTCAAAAACTTGCGCTGGACAGCGCGGCGCGTCATAGCATCCAGTCCCGCATGATATGCCGCCGCGGAAATCTGATTATCGCAGAGATATTGTGCCAATTCCTCGGTTTTTTTGCGTGTCAGACAGTAAATAATGCCGCATTGGCCGGGATGTTCCTGCACGAATCGCAGCAGCTGTCTCTCTCGGTCATACGGCCTGCGCACCTCATAATACAAATTGGGTCGGTCAAAGCTCGTAATCAGCCGCTCCGGCTGGTGCAGATGCAGCGACTGAATGATATCCTCCCGCACCTGCGCCGTTGCTGTCGCCGTAAACGCAGAAATCACCGGCCGTTCCGGCAGGCTTTCCAAAAATTGCGGAATGCGTCGATAGCTGGGGCGAAAATCATGTCCCCACTGGGAAATACAGTGCGCCTCATCTACCGCGACCATAGAAATTTTTAATTTGTGCAATACATCGTGGAACCGCAGCATCTCCAGCCGTTCCGGCGCAATATAAATAAGCTTACAGCGGCCAGCAGATGCCGCCGCAATCGCATCGCGCCGTTCTTCCGCAGATTGCGAGCTGTTGATAAAACAGGCGGAGATGCCCGCCCGCTGCAGCGCTGTCACCTGATCCTGCATCAGAGAAATCAACGGAGAAATGACCAGCGTGACGCCGCGCAGCAGCATGCCAGCCATTTGATAGCAAATGGACTTTCCCGCACCGGTCGGCATCACGCCGAGCACATCACGCCCTGCCAGCATCGCGTCAATGAGTTTGAGCTGTCCGGGACGAAATTCTGTGTATCCAAATGTCTCCCACAGCAGGCGATGCTTCAAATCCATGCCTATGCGTCCTCTCTTTCCGTGAAATGTACGTTTAGTATGCCACATTTCTGTGCACTTCGCAACCTTTACAATTTATCAGGAATGCGTTATACTGCTAATACATCTTATTGAACGAAAAAAGGAGACACTATGATATTTGAACTCATTAAATCATTCATTCTAGGTATTGTGCAGGGCATCACCGAATGGCTGCCGGTTTCTTCCACCGGTCATATGCTGCTGGTAGATGAATTTCTCAAGCTGGATTTCCCTAAGGACTTCACGGATATGTTCTTTGTTGTCATCCAGTTCGGTTCGATTTTGGCGGTACTTGTTCTGTATTTCGACAAATTAAACCCATTTTCCAAGCACAAAAACGAAAAGCAGAAGCGTCAGACCTGGGCGCTGTGGGAAAAGGTCATCATTGCCTGCATTCCCGCCGGTGTTGTCGGCATCCTATTCGATGATCTCATTCACGACCTGCTGTACGGCCCGATTGTCATCGCCATCGCGCTGATTGTCTACGGTATTCTGTTCATCGTGCTGGAAAATTCTCACCCGACTCCGACGACCACTTCTCTGGAAAAGCTGTCGTTCAAGAAAGCGTTCTGTGTCGGCATGTTCCAGATGCTCTCTCTGATTCCGGGCACTTCCCGTTCCGGTTCGACTATTCTTGGCGCTGTCTTTCTCGGCTGTGAGCGCTCAGTCGCCGCAGAATTTTCCTTCTTTCTTGCGATTCCGGTCATGCTGGGCGCAAGCGGACTCAAGATGATCAAATACGGTCTCAACTACACCGGCGAACAGGTTGCCGTCATGCTGATCGGTACCGTGACCGCCTTCATCGTGTCGGTTTTTGTCATCCGTTTCCTGATGAGCTACATCCGCAAGCACGACTTCAAGGTGTTCGGTTATTACCGCATCGTACTCGGCATTCTGGTGCTGCTGTATTTCGGTCTGATTGCAAAGTAAATCACACAATCTCCCGCTGCACAAAAAATTTGTGGCGGGAGATTGATTTTTACGCGAGATATGAAAAAACAGAGACGATTGCTTTCGTCTCTGTTTTTTTTATCTATTTACTTTTTGTCCGGCTTAAAGCTATCCTTCAGCGAAACAATGCGATTGAAGCTCAGACCGCCATTTTCCGACGGCTTGGTGTCCTGCATATAATAACCCATGCGGACAAACTGCATACGGGTGCCTGCCGGCACGTCCTTGACCGACTGCTCCAGCTTGCATCCGGTCAGAACCTTCTTGGATTCCGGATTCAGGTAATCCAGATAGTTGGTGCCTTCCGGCACGGAACCGGTGTTCTCCAGCGTGAACAGATTGTCAAACAGGTTCAAATCAGCATCGACTGCGTGCTTTGCGGATACCCAATGGATGTTGCCGCGCACCTTGCGTCCATCCACCGGATTGCCATTGCCGGTCTCCAAATCTGCGGTGCAGTGAATTTCCACGACCTCGCCGTTGTCGTCCGTGATGACCTCATTGCACTTGACGATGTACGCACCCATCAGGCGAACCTCTCCGTCCGGCTTGAGACGCTTGAACTTCGGAGGCGGAACGATAGCAAAATCGCTCTTTTCAATCCACAGCTCGCGGCTGAACGGCACTTCACGCGTTCCTGCGCTCTCATCCTTCGGGTTGTTTGCGACCGCAAAGGTTTCTTCCTTGTCCTCCGGATAGTTGGTAACAACCAGCTTCACCGGCTCGGTAACTGCCATGCGGCGCAGAGCAGTTGTATTCAGCTCTTCGCGAATGCAGTGCTCCAGCAGGCGAATATCTACCAGGCTGTCCGTGGTGGAGACGCCGGCGCGGGTGACAAAATCCAAAATCGCAGACGGTGTATAACCGCGGCGGCGCAGACCGCACAGAGTCGGCATGCGCGGGTCATCCCAACCGTCTACCTTGCCGGTCTCAACCAGCTCGCGCAGGTAACGCTTGGACATCACTGTATGCGTAACATTCAGACGCGCAAACTCTCTCTGCTTCGGATGAGACGGCAGGCACGGTGCACAGTTGTCAACCACCCACTCGTACAGCGGACGATGATTTTTGAACTCAATCGAGCACATGGAATGCGTGATATGCTCCATCGCGTCCTGAATCGGATGTGCGAAGTCATACAGCGGATAAATGCACCACTTGTTTCCAATGCGGTGATGGGTTGCGTAAACAATGCGGTAGATTGCCGGATCGCGCATGTTCATATTCGGCGATGCCATATCAATCTTTGCGCGCAGCGTCTTTGCTCCCTGCTCATATTTGCCCGCACGCATTTCCTCAAACAGCTTGAGGTTTTCCTCGACCGAGCGGTCACGATACGGGCTGTTTTTGCCCGGCTCGGTCAGGCTGCCGCGATACGCGCGCATCTCTTCCTGAGACAGATCACAGACATATGCCTTGCCCTGCTTAATCAGGTACTCTGCGCACTCGTAGCACTTGTCAAAGTAATCCGAGCCGTAGAAGATGCCGCCGGACGGCTGCGAACCGGTCAGCCACTCGACATCCTGCAAAATGGCCTGTACATACTCATCGTCCTCACGCACCGGATTGGTGTCGTCAAAGCGCAGATTAAACAGGCCGTTGTATTTCTGTGCAACAGACCAGTTGATATAAATCGCCTTCGCCGAGCCAATGTGCAGGTAGCCGTTCGGCTCCGGCGGAAAACGCGTGTGAATTCGTTCGGTCAGACCGTTTGCAATGTCTTCATCAATGATTTCATGCAGAAAATTCGATGCAAATTCCATTGTTGTTCCCCTTTTTTCTAGAATAGAGTAAGACAGCAGATTTCATGTTTTCATGACATGAGACTCCGTTGTCTTACTCGTAAATACGTGTTCTTTTTTTACAGTGCCTCGCAGGCAGCAGCCAGACGAGCTTTGATTTTTTCCGTCGGCATCAGCTGCATGACGGAGTACAAATCCGGCGCATTGGTTCTGCCGCAGATTGCCACGCGCAGTACCATCGAAATATCGCCGACCGGTCCCTTATACTGTTCCGGATTCTTTTTATACAGCTTGGTTTCCGGCGCAAAGCCATGGCGCTCGGCCAGTGCCTTGACCTTGTCAAACCATACCGTCATTTCGTCCTGTGCATCATACACATCCTGATACTCGGTCAGAATTGCCTTGGCATCTGCCTTGGCGCGCTCCGGCATACCGGAATAATCCGGCTGGAACAGCTCATCAAACATGAAGTCCATGTATGCCTTGGTCTCGCTCCACAGAGCCAGATCCTTGCGCGGCTTCTTGCCGCCTCTGCCGATAGACAGAAACTGCTTGGTCATCTCCGGATCGCGGACAAACAGCTCGTGGAACTCTGGATCATTGTCTGCGCTCCACTTGGCAACAGAATCATACACATCCTCGGCGCTCATGCGGGAGATGACGTTCTTGCTGACATCATGCAGCTTATCCATATCAAACAGCGAGCCGGACACGCTCATCTTCTTGGTGCTGAACGGGAAATCATCCAGCGGTGCTGTCTGATTGGCACGGCGCCACTCCTCGAAATTGGAGTTGAGCAGCGTCATCAAATATTCCATGACAGACGGTACCGGAATGCCCTGCTGATAGTAATAGGACAGTGCCAGCTCTGGATCCTTTCTCTTGGACAGCTTGCGCTTGGAGCCGCCGTCCATCTTCATCAGCTGCGCGGTGTGCACATACTTCGGGCGCTTCCAGCCCAGTACATCAAACAGCTGCAGATGCACCGGCAGCGTAGCGAGCCACTCCTCGCCGCGCACGACATGCGTGGTGTGCATCAGGTGATCATCGACAACATGCGCAAAGTGATAGGTCGGAATGCCGTCCGACTTGAGCAGGACGATATCCTGATCGTTTTCGGTCAGCTCCAGCTTGCCCTTTACCAAGTCGGTATGGCGCACCTTGTTCTCGATGCTGCCCGGAGAGCGGAAGCGAACGACATAGCTCTCCCCTGCGGCAATGCGGCGCTCGATTTCTTCCAGCTCGCAGTCGCGGTACTTCGCATACTTACCGTAATAGCCGAAGTTTTCCTTATTGGCTTCCTGCTGTGCATGCATCTCTGCCAGCTCTTCCTCGGTGCAGAAGCACGGGTATGCATAGCCGCGCTGCACGAGCTGCTTGGCAAATACATGATAGATCGCTGCGCGCTGGCTCTGGCGGTACGGGCCATACTTGCCCTTGTCTCCGTTTTCTGTGACGCCTTCGTCAAACGGCAGGCCAAAATTCCGAAATGTCTCCAGAATCAGCTGTACGCCGCCTTCTACCTCGCGCTTTTTGTCGGTATCCTCGATGCGCAGGAAGAACACACCGCCGGACTGATGCGCCAGGCGCTCATCTACCAGCGCACCATACAGGTTGCCCAAATGCATAAAACCGGTCGGACTCGGACCCATACGAGTGACCTTTGCGCCCTCCGGCAGATCTCTTTCCGGATAGCGGGCCTCGACCTCCTCCGGTGTCTCGGTGACGTCCGGAAACAGCAGCTCTGCTAAACGATTATAATCCATTGTATTACCTCGCCAATCCTGTGACATACTGGTCACAGACTCAATTTTTTTCCGCACCCCATTGTAAAAACGGGTGTTTAAAAGCAAGTATAAGCATACCATAGTTTTCCCGTTTTCGCAATGTCAAGCCGCAAAAAACCAGCTATCAAGTGAAAAATGCTAGAAAGGCGACAATCATTCACAAAAACCTGCGCGCTGCATGCGGGATTTTTGATTCCCTGCTGTTAATTTTTGATACATTTTGTTGTGTTTCCACAAAAATCATGCTATAATGGTTGTAGTTTACAGTAGCAAATAAAGGTGGTGTTTTACATGAAGATCCAAGAATCCGGTGAAAACTATCTGGAGACGATCCTTCTGCTTGAAATGCGCAACGGTACCGTCCGCGCTGTTGATATTGCGAATGAACTCGGTTATTCCAAGCCAAGCGTCACCCGTGCCATGGGTGTTCTGAAAAAGGCTGGTCTCGTCGATCAGGAGCTGTATGGAACCATTCAGCTGACCGAGGCGGGACGCAAGCGTGCCAACGAAATTTACGATCGTCACGTGCTCATCAAGGAATTCCTGATGACCGTACTTTCCCTCGATGCACGAACCGCTGAGACCGATGCGTGCCGCATTGAGCACATCGTCAGCCAGACGACCATCGACCGTATTCGCGCACTGCTTCAGGAAAAGCGATAATTTGCTCTTGACGGAAGCAAAAAAATATTGTATACTAATCAGGCAGTTTTAAAACTGTCTGATTGATTTGGAGAGGTATCGAAGTGGTCATAACGGGGCTGACTCGAAATCAGTTTGCGAGCAATCGCACGCGGGTTCGAATCCCGCCCTCTCCGCCATAAATCCACCGTCATTCTCATGGAATGCGGTGGATTTTTTTATGCACAAAACCTCCGACTGGCAAAGGAGCACTGGTATGTCACAAGTAACAAAGCGTGCATTGGAACAATCTCTCAAAAATTTACTGCTGAAAAAACCGCTTACCAAAATCACGGTGAGCGACATCGCAGCCGACTGCGGCATCAATCGCATGACCTTCTATTATCATTTCAAAGATATTTATGACCTCGTGGAGTGGGCTTGTCTGGAAGATGCCAAGCGTGCCTTGGACGAAAAAAAGACCTGTGACACCTGGCAGCAGGGACTGCTGCAAATTTTCGAGGCTGTTCAGCAAAACAAACCGTTTATCCTGAACGTTTACCGCTGCGTTCACAGAGAGCAGGTGGAAAAATACCTGCAGCCGCTGGTAGATCATCTGCTGCTGGACATCATTCAGGAAAAATCTGGCGGGATGACGGTCAGAGACGAGGACAAACAGTTCATCGCACAAATCTATTCGTATATTTTTATCGGTCTTATGCTCGACTGGATCAAAGAGGATATGCGGGAGGATCCGCAGAACATTGTAGATCGGCTTGCCAAGCTGATAACCGGCTCGATATCGGCGGCTCTTGCAAGATTCCAGCTGTAATTTTTATCACTTCCGCCCATCTGATAAAATTTTTTACACTTCTCCGCTCCGTGATAAGTTTTTTATCACGGGGCTTTTTTTGTCTATTGTAAACGGCAGCAGAACGGGTATACTGAAAGCACAAAGAAAAAAAACGGGAGGTTGTTGTTATGTATTACTCTGCAGGAACGTATGAATCTTTCGCTCATCCCGAAAAACCAAAAAATGTAGATCAAAAATCCGCTTACATCATCGGCACCGGTCTTGCCGGTCTGACCGCTGCGTTCTATCTCGTTCGTGATGGACAGATGAAAGGCGAACACATTCATCTGTTTGAAAAGCTGGCGCTTGCCGGCGGCAGCTGCGACGGCCGCAAGGATATCACCAAAGGCTTCTTCATGCGCGGCGGACGCGAAATGGACAACCATTTCGAGGTCATGTGGGACACCTTCCGCGATGTTCCGTCCATCGAGACACCGAACGTTTCGGTCTTGGATGAATATTACTGGCTCAACAAGCACGATCCCAATTACTCCCTCTGCCGTGCGACGGTAAACCGCGGCGAAGACGCACATACGGACGGAAAATTCGAGTTGGATAAGGAATCCGCGCTGGCGCTCTCCAAGCTGTTTTTGACACCGGAAAAGGATTTGGAGAACCGGAAAATTTCCGATGTGCTGCCTGACTCCTTCTGGAACACGAATTTCTGGCTGTACTGGCAAACCATGTTTGCTTTCCAGCGCTGGTCCAGTGCATTAGAAATGAAGCGGTATCTGTGCCGCTATGTGCATCACATCGACGGTCTGCCCGACTTCCGTGCGCTGCGCTTTACAAAGTATAATCAGTACGAGAGTATGATTCTGCCGCTCGTAAAATATCTGGAATCTCACGGCGTGCACATCGAATTCGGCATGGATGTGAAAAACGTCCTGATCGAAACCGAAGGCGGCAAAAAAATCGCCAAGCAAATTTTGTATGTGAAGGACGGCAAACAGCAGACCATCGACCTCATCGAGGATGATTTGGTATTTATCACAAACGGCTGCTGCACCGATACTTCGTGCTATGGCGATCAGACGCACGCACCCGACCTCTCTGCCGTCAAAAACGGCTGCGGAGAGTCGTGGGATATGTGGAAGGCGATTGCCGCACAGGCAGAGCACGGCGAATTCGGCAATCCGGAAGCGTTTTGCAGCGATGTGGACGCGACAAACTGGATGAGCGCCACGGTTGCCACCGCCAACGAGGACATCATTCAGCATATCACAAACATCTGCAAGCGCGACCCGCGCACCGGCAAGGTAACCACCGGCGGTATCGTGACGGTAAGAGACAGCACAGACAACTGGTATCTCTCTTGGACCATCAACCGCCAGCCGCAGTTCAAATCACAGGACAAAAACACGGTGCTTGTGTGGCTGTACTCGCTCAACACCAATATTGAGGGCAATTATGTGAAGAAGGCCATGCGCGACTGCACCGGTGAGGAGGTCTGCCGAGAATGGCTGTATCACATCGGCATCCCGACCGAGAACATCGACGCGCTGGCACACGATGCCTGCAACACCACCACTTGCTTCATGCCGTATATCAACGCGTTCTTCCAGCCCCGCAAGGAATCCGATCGCCCGAAGGTTGTACCGGATGGCGCCGTCAATTTTGCTTTTATCGGTCAGTTTGCTGAAACGCCGCGCGACACCATCTTTACCACCGAATATTCCATGCGTACCGGTATGGAGTCCGTGTATACGCTGCTGGATATTGACCGCGGTGTACCTGAAGTCTGGGGCAGCAAATACGATGTGCGCGAACTCCTGCGCGCCTGCTATTATGCCATCGACAAAAAGCCGCTCAGTCAGGTCAGCCTGTCCTTCACAGAGAAACGCATGCTCAAGATTCTCTTGAAAAAGACCAAGGGCACCGACATCGAAATTCTGCTGAAGCAAAGCGGACTCATCGAATAACATCTTGACAGAAAGACCCGCAGACAGCACGTCTGCGGGTCTTGTTCGTATGATGTATCACTGATTTTGAATGCCGCCAATCATTGCCGGAATAAACTGTTTTTTGCGCGAAACAACGCCCTTGAGCAGCAGCGGCTGTCCCTTCTTTACCAGACAATGGAAAGCATTGCTGAGCAGCAAATCCGCATCCTTGCCCGCAAACAGAACCTCGCTGGACTGATCCAGAATGTTGGTCACGAGATAGAAAATCATGTCTACATTTTCCTTTGCCAAAACCTGTTCCATCTCACCCTGCAGCATTTCCTTTGCCATCTCGCGGTTTTTGGCGCTGACATAGCTGCCCTGACCGACGCCGAAGCGGATGCCGCCGCTGGCGAATACCTTATAGTCCTGCGTCAGCACCTGTTCTGCTGTGCGCTCCTGCAGATTCTCGCCCGCTTCAAACATTTCCTGTGCAAACTGGTCAATATCAATGCCTGCAATTTCCGCCAGCTTGCGCGCCGCATACTCATCCTGCGCCGTGCAGGTCGGAGAGCGGAAAATCAGCGTGTCCGACAGAATGGCACTGCACAAAATGCCCGCCATATTCGGCTCGATTTCCACGCCATTTTCTCCATACATCTGATAGATAATGGTCGCTGTGCAGCCAACCGGATGATTGCGGAAATACACCGGACTGCTCGTCTCCAGATTGCCAATGCGATGATGGTCAATAATCTCTAAAATTTCCGCTTCCTCAAAGCCGTCGACGCACTGGGTCTTTTCGTTGTGGTCAACGAGAATCAGCTGCTTTCTCTGCAAATTGAGCAAGTTACGGCGGGAGATAACGCCCTGATAATATCCCTGCTTATCCATGACGGGGAAATAATTATGACGCACACGGCCCATGATTTTTTTTGCTTCTTCAATCGGCGTATCCAACTGAAAGGAAATCATCGCTTTTGCCATTGGATGGCGAATCGGAATACTCTGATTGATGAGGCACGATGCCGCATAGGTGTCATACGGAGTGCTGATGACCGTGCAGTTGTGCTCCTTTGCAATCTTGATGATGGTTTTGGCAATTTTCGGGGTCATGCACACGACCAAGCACGCCGCTTCCAGCTCAATGGCACACAGCTGCGCCTCATAGCGATTGGCAACCAGCACAATATCTCCCGGATCGACCATATTTTCCATTGCTTCCGGACTGCCCGCCGCGATGACAATTTTGCCCTGATCCAGAATCATATCATGATCTCCGGTAATCAATGTGCCGTGCAGCGTTTCTACGATATTGGCAATCGGCGTGCACGCATTGGATACGGCATGCGGATCCAAACTGTCCATATTTGCCATTGCCAGACGTTTCAAGGTGATGAGACCTTCCGGCTTGTTGTCATTCGTTGTAATCGGCAGCGTCGTGATGTCCTGATCTCGCATGGTCTCCCATGCGCGGCGCAGTGTCATATTTCCGTCCACGCCATCGATATATCGAATGTCAATATCGCTGACCGTCGCATGGACATCCAAACACATCTCCGGCGGCTCCATATGAAATTTTCCCAAGACAAACGCCGTTTCCTGATTGATCTCTCCCGCCCGTCTCGGCTCATATGTCCGGTCCGAAGTCAAATTCTTCAGATTTGCGTAAGCGATTGCAGAACAAATGGAATCTGTGTCCGGATTTTTATGTCCGATGACACAGATGCTCCGCTGCATCGCATTCTTCATTTTCATTTTATTTCCTCCCATACGTATATTCCCAACCTCATTAGTTATATCGTAAAACACCATATACCAAATGTCAACTGCTACCGCACACTGTCTTTGTTATTTTTAACACGCTTTTGCGGCAAACGCTGTGCCACAACAAACTACTTCTTGACAATCTGTCGTTTCTTGGTAAACTGAATGTAACAAGTTGAAAAGAGAGTAGTTTTATGAAGCATCAATCCCCCCAAAAACACCAACCGACAACCCAGCAGCTCCCGCCTTCCCGCCGCAGGGAAATCGCACGCCGCAAGCGCAAACGCCGCAGACAGATTCGGCGCATCGGCCTGCTTCTCGTTCTCGCGGTGCTTTTTCTCCTGCTCGCCACGCGCGGCGTGAGCTGTGTCCGTCAGACATTGTCGCAGCATTCGGAGAGCAAATCCTCCCACTCTTTTTTATCCGGCAATGACAACAAGAAAAAGACCGTAAAGCCCGGCAGTCTGTCACTCATCGCAGTCGGTGACAATCTCATGCACAACACGCTGCTCACGGACGCCGCGACCAGCGACGGCTACGACTTCACGCCGTTTTATTCGGAAATCAAGCCGTATGTGCAGGCGGCGGATATCGCTGTCATCAATCAGGAATCCCCGCTCGGTAAGGGCAAGGCGGAAGGCTATCCGAGCTTTAACACCCCGCAGTCCTGCGGTGACGCGCTGGTTGACGCCGGTTTCGATGTCATCTCACAGGCAAACAATCACATCATGGATTCTACATCCAGTGCCGTCTATGACACGATGAACTACTGGGATTCTCAGGCAAAAAACGGCGTCATCCGCATCGGCATCAGCCGCGACGCAGAGGATCGCGCCACCGTCCGCTATATCAAGCGCAACGGCATCAAGGTCGGTTTTCTCGCCTATACCTATGGTCTCAACGGCGCGCACTTGCCGGACAGCAATCCGGATCTTGTCTCTCTGATTGACAAGGATACAATGAAAAAAGAGCTTGCCGCAGTAAAGGAAAAATGCGATGCGGTTGTCGTCGTCATGCATTGGGGTGAGGAATATCACCAGACGCCCAACGAGGAACAGGAAGATCTCGCTGAATTTCTGACAGAAAACGGCGCGACACTCATTATCGGCGCGCATCCGCACGTCTGCGAACAGGCGGACTGGGTTGAGTCGGAAAACGGAAACCGTGCCTTTTGCATCTACTCTCTCGGCAATTTCATCTCGGGTCAGAACAAGGCGGAAACCATAGTTGAGGGCATGCTGCAGGTGACCTTGACGAGAGACGAGACCGGCACCGTAACGGTAGAGAACCCCGGTGTCATGCCGCTGGTGTGCACATCCAGCAAATTCCGTTCGTACCGTGTGATTCCGCTCGATGACTATACACAGGCGATGGCAAAAAAGCACACGCTGGCAGGCCGCTGTGACGTCTCTCCGTCCAACCTGAACAGCATTGCGAAAGATGCCTATGGAAAATATCTGATCGCAAAAACCATTCCGAAAACATATGATACAACATACGCCGAAAAATCCAGCAAAGTATCCGAATCTTAGCGGTATCACCTTGCAATGCCTGCAAAAAATCGGTATAATAATTCTCTGGTGTAAAAATACCATAATTTTGCTGAAAACGAAAGATATTTCGGCTTTTGTATACGAGGATGATTCACATGGTTTACAACAATGTATTAGAAGCAATGGGACATACGCCGATGATTCGGCTGTCCCGCATGGCAGATCCGGACAGCGCACAGATTCTGGTGAAATTTGAAGGTCTGAACGTCGGCGGTTCCATCAAAACCCGCACGGCTTTTAACATGATTGCAGACGCAGAACGCAAGGGACTGCTCCACGAGGATTCCATCATTGTGGAGCCGACAAGCGGCAACCAAGGCATCGGCTTGGCACTCATCGGCGCTGTACGCGGTTATCGGACAATTATCATTATGCCGGACTCTGTCAGCGAAGAACGCCGCAAGCTGGTTCGTCATTATGGCGCAGAAGTCATTCTCATTCACGATGACGGCGACATTGGCGCATGCATTGATGAATGTCTCCAGACCGCTTTGCGCATGGCGAAGGAAGATCCGCATGTGTTTGTTCCGCAGCAGTTTGCCAATCCGGCAAACGCGGACATCCAGCGGCGCCAGACTGCACAGGAAATTCTGGAACAGGTATCCGGCCCCATTGACGGCTTCTGCTCCGGTGTCGGCACCGGCGGCACCATCACCGGTATCGGTGAAGCGCTGCGCGCAGTCAATCCGGACATGACAATCTGGGCGGTTGAACCGGAAAACGCGGCAATTTTGTCCGGCGGCTCGGTCGGCACGCATTTGCAGATGGGCATTGGCGACGGCTTGATTCCGGATATTTTAAACACGCAGATTTATGACCATATCCAGATTGTCACAGACGAGGAAGCGCTGCAGACCGCCAAGGATCTGGCGCGTCTGGAAGGTCTTATGTGCGGCATTTCAAGCGGCAGCAACGTGGCAGCGGCGCAAAAGCTCGCCAAGAAGCTCGGCAAGGGCAAGACGGTCGTGACGATTTTGCCGGACACCGCAGAGCGCTATTTCAGCACGCCGCTGTTTGAAGATTGACAGCCCGTATAATGCTCACACAGTCGGTCAATACTGACTGTGAGGTGAGAATATGATGAACGATGACTGCACGCTGCTCAATGCCATCCGACAGACGACAGAGATGGGCGCAGACGGCATTGACGCGGTTTTGCCGTACACCAGCGGCGAATTTCGACAGGCGCTCAAACAGCAGCGCACAGAGTACCAAAAAATTCATGATTCTGCGGACACCCTGCTGCACAAGCTCGGCGGAGAACCGGAAGATGTCAGCACCTTCACCAAGTGGTCGAGCGAGCTGACCTCCGGACTCAAAACCATGATGGATTCCTCGCAGTCCAACATCGCCAATATGATGATTCAGGGGAACACCATGGGCGTGACCAAGAGCATGCAGACCATGCGCCGCTGCGATGTGCAGGATGCCGCGGTCTCCCGCTTGGCGGATAAGCTGCTTGCAACCGAACGCACCAATATCACGCAGATGAAATCTTTTTTGTAGGCGTGTCACACGGCAGAAAAAGCCGAGGGAATTTTGTCCCTCGGCTTTTGCATTTCCCGAATATCTGCACAAAAATACGGCCTTTTGCCAACTGTGCCGCAAAATTTTTTCGATTTATTCACAAAAATAATACATAATCTTTATGCAAATTTCATGCCAAATCATTGAATGCCGGAAAAAACTATGCTATGATATTTTTGTTAGTGGACAGAAACGGAGGTAGCTTTATGGAGTGTACAATGACACTTGACCCGTCTCTTTGTCCAGATGCGGAGCTGCGCACAGAAGGAACGTTTGCAGGAATGTATTTGCCCAGACCTGCGGCAAATGGGGATGTGCATCTCATCTGGAAGCTCAAAGGCACAGGCAAACAGAATCGTCTGGAAACCATCGCCTCATGCACAAAAGAACAGCCGGTTTTCATCATCTGCAATTCCAACGGTTCCAACTGCACCGTCATCACGGAAAACGGAGATGAAATCGGAAAATTAAACAAAACCGACGCAAAACTCTATCATCAGTACGTCGAAAAATTTCGGTATCATGTATACATCAAATCCATCAAACGCGAGCTGGAAAAACCGCGTGTCCGCATCCTTGTGATTGTCCACGAGAGACCGGAACCGCTGCGGCCATAAAAAAAGCCTGAGAGAAAAAAATCTCTCAGGCTTTTGTGTTATTCTTCTGCCATGCGGTATCCCACGCCGATTTCGGTTCGAATGTAATACGGTTCTGCCGGATTGTCCTCCAGCTTTCTGCGGATATGTGCCATATTGACGCGCAGAATGCGGTTGTTATCCACGGCATACGGCCCCCAGATGCGGCTGATGATATAATCATAGGTCAGCACGCGGCCGGGACGGCGGGCGATCAGCTCGACAATCTTATACTCGATCTGCGTCAGGTGCACTTCCTCACCGCGCAGCGTGACCTTGCGGCGCTCAAAGTCTACGGTCAAATCCCGCACGCTGTAGCTGCCGCGCGGCATATCGTCGCCGGATTCCAGCTTTGCCTGATGGCGCAGGGCGGTGCGGATGCGGGCGAGCAGCTCAGAGGTTCCAAACGGTTTGGTGATATAGTCATCTGCGCCGAGATCCAGCGCCTCGACTTTCTGGTTTTCTTCCTCTCGTGCGGATACAATCAGAACCGGCACACCTGACCACTCGCGCAGCCAGCGCAGCAGCTCCAAGCCGTCCATATCCGGCAGACCCAAATCCAGCAAAATCAGACGCGGGCAATGCGAATTGATAATCGAGCGCGCCAGCGTACCCGTTGACGCCTGCAGGGTATGATAGCCGTTGGCTGACAAAATCGTTGTGAGCACGTGCGCAATCGGCTGTTCGTCTTCTACAATTAAAATGGTCTCTCCATTCATTTTTCTTCCTCCTCCAGCGGCAGGGTAAATAAGAACTGTGCACCTCCATCCGGATGATTGACCTCCCAGATTTCACCGCCGTGCGCCGTGATAATCGAGCGGCACAGCGTCAGACCGATGCCCAGACCGCCGCGGCGGCTGTCCGGCTGAGCCTGCACGGAATCAAACAGATTTTCTTTTTTGTCGTCCGCGATGCCGGGGCCAAAATCCCTGACGGAAAATTCCGCCCATGCTCCATCGCGGCGCAGGCCGATGTCAATGGGAGTCTGTGCATAGCGCACGGCATTTTCCATCAAGTTGATGAGCACTTGCACGATAAGTGTGGCATCCATCGGGACAAACAGCATGTCATCCTCCGGCAGATCCACGCGAATTTGTGCATCCGGAAACCGTTTTTTGCACCGAGATACCGCCTCTACAATCACTTCTTCTGCGGCTTCTTCGGATTTTTTCAGCTCTGCCACCTGCGAGACGCGCGTGACAGACAACAGATTTTCCACCATGCGCAGCAGCCACTCTGCATCTTCATGAATATCTGCGGCGAGCTTGCGCGTTTCCTTTGCGCCGATGCTGTCGCCGTTTTCCTCAATCGCCGCGGATGCGCCGATGATACCGGTGAGCGGTGTGCGCAAATCGTGCGAAATCGAGCGCAGCAGATTGCTTCTAAGCTTTTCTCTGTCCGCTGTCATGGCCGCGCGGTTGCGCTCCTCTGCCAGACGCTGCCGCTCCAGAGAAATACCCGTCTGTGCCAAAATGGCTCTGACATGCTCTTGAATTTCTTCTGCAATGTCCTTGTTCCACAGCAGACCGATGCATCCCAGCATTCCGCTGCTTCCCGGCACCGGAATATAATGGAATCGGGCATAGGGAGAATGTATGGTACCGACGCCGGTATCACACGCCTCTCGGAAGCAATCGGAAATGGCACTGTGCTCGATGGCATCCGAGACAAACCCGCCGATTTCTCCGACAATGCGTTCTCGGTTTTCGCGGATGTCGTTTTCATCCTCTAAATACAGCACCGGACAGCCGAGCTGGTCGTGCAAATACTGCATGGCCAGATCAATCATCTGATCCGCGTTCTGTGCACTGGCAAGTTTTTGCGAAAAGTCATACAGCCGGCGGGTATGTTCCTCGCTGTTTTTGGCGCGACGCGCCTGCAGCTTGACGCTGCCCGTCGTCGCACTGGTCACAACCGAAATCAGCGCCATGGACGCAAAAATAATCGGATAACCTGCCGTCGTAAAATCCAATTGGAAAAACGGGTCGGTAAATGCATAGTTGACGGCAATCACGCCGATGATGGAGGCGGCGATGCCCCACCCATATCCATCCGTCACCCGCGCCGTCAGCAGCACGGCAAGCGTAAACACCGCCGTGACATTCGCCGAGCTTTTGGAATAATGCACCAGCAGTGAGGACACCAGACACGCGATGAGGATAATGCCAATCGTAAAGCCCAGATCCAGCACATTCTTTCGGCTTATCGAAATGGACTGCCGTTTTTTTCGTTTTTTCTCATCCATTCAATATTTCCCTTCTTTCAACTGCCTTCCAACCAAATCGACAGTTTTTTGTTTCTTTTGTTTCTATTATACCAATCAGGCTGTGTCGAAACAAGCGTTCCTGCGTTAAGGATTCGTTTCGTCAATCAAAATCTTTCTGTCATATTTGCTGATTTTTCCTCAAAATTCCCCCATGATTTCCAGAAGAAATCTCCATTTTTTCTTAAAATCTTCGATATATTTGTCAAAACCTATTTGCATTTTTATTTTTTATGCTATAATATGGAGAGATACAGGAGGAACACCTATGGATAATATTTTAAAACCAGTTCTGATAGCCGTTATCATCATTTTAGCTGTACTTATTATCTGGAAGGCAAACCGCTTTACGACTGCTGACCAGCCGGAAAAGGAAACAAAAGCTCCCCCGGAATCCAAGAAGCCGTCTCCGGAAAGACCGTCTTCTACTCCGCTGGAATTTTTCATCGTGTATCAGGGCAGACGCGTGCCGGTGACACATTATCCGTTCACCATCGGCAGCCGCAACGACAACGATTTAATTATTACTGACTCCACCGTCTCCCGCCAGCATGCGGAGCTGTTCCGCAAAAGCGGACAAGTGTGCCTGCGCGACCTCGGCTCCCTCAACGGAACCATCGTCAACAAGGTGCCGCGTTCTGAAATCGCCATTGTCGGCGGCGAACGCATCCAGCTCGGCACGACTGTTTTGCAGATCGAGCGCGCGATGGATGACGTATCCGATGACACACAGTATATTCGGAGGTGATGTAAGCTACCATGGCACAAAAGAAAAAAGTAGCGAAAAAAGTACAAAGAACCCAGAGACCGGCTCGTGCAAGTAAAAAGTCCCTCGGCATTCAGGTGCTGATACTGTTTATTCTGTTCCAGCTGGTTTCTCTGCTTACGGTTCAGATCTCTGGGCGCGGCACAGCGTATCTGTATATGATGCTCCCGCTCATGATTATTACATACGGCGGCTGGCTGTGCGTGAACCGCATGCACGCGGATGTTCCGTTCTTTCTGGACACCGCCATGCTGCTGACGTTCGGCACGATGATTCAGTGTCTGCTGCTCAAGCAGGACGAAATGCCGACTTCTCTGATTGTCATCTATGTGCTGGCAGCAGTTGCCGGCGTCATTGCTGCAATCGTATACAAGCACGCACCGATGATTGCTTCGGCAGTCGGCACCAGCATTCTCATGGTGCTGTCCGTCATTCTGTACATGGCAACTCTGCTCATTGGCAAGGCGGTCGGCGGCGGCGTGCGAAACTGGATTAACATTGCCGGCTTTTCTCTGCAGCCGTCCGAGTTCAACAAGATTATTTATGTTCTCGTCATGGCAGGTCTGTTATGCACCAAGGACAAGCCGGGACGCAAGCGCGTCTGGTACGCGATTGGATTTACGCTGGTAAATCTGGGATTCTTGGGTATTCAGGGCGAGTTTGGTACGTTCCTGCTCATCCTGTGTACATTCCTTTGCATGATTTTCCTGTTTGTACCGGATATCAAGGTCTTTGCCTCTGTCACCGCAATCATCGCTGCAGCCGGCGCGGCAGCAGCTGCGTGCGGCATGTCGCTGCTCAAAGCTACCGGCGGCAAGAGCGATTTTGGTCCGATGCAGTTTGTCCTCAATCAGGTGCAGAAAATCGCCAATCGTTTTATCTACTGGCGTGATCCTGCCAAGGACGCGCAGGGTGCCGGTTATCAGATTTTACAGGGACGCAAAGCGCTGCTCAACTCCAATCTGTTTGGCAGCAGCACGACTACCCCGCTGTCCAATCCGTCCAACGACATGGTATTCCCTGCTCTGACGGAGCGCTGCGGCTTAATCATTGCCGTCATGATCTGCATTATCTTCGGTCTGCTGCTCATTCGCGGCAGCCGCATTTACTATCACTGCGGCGACCGCTATCATCAGGCAGTCAGCGCAGGTCTCAGCCTGCAGCTGGTCATTCAGGCATTTATCATTATTGGCGGTTCCACAGGCATGATGCCGCTGACCGGCATCACACTCCCGCTCATTTCCCGCGGCGGTTCTTCGCTGATGGCAACCTTTATCAACATCGCGGTGATTCTTGTAATCTCCGCCGGAAACCTGTGGAACGGAAGGAGGGATTACACCAGCTATGACTCCAAGCTTCAAAAAGCGCGTACAGTGCATTCAAAGCGCATTTCTCATCTGCGCAATCGCAATCGCGGTCGGTCTGGTATGGACAACACTCGGTAATCCGGAAAGCCGCGAGGCTGCCCGACAAGAGACTTTGCAGCGCACGTATATCCGCGGCACCATCACAGACCGCGACGGCACGCCGCTGAGCTGGTCTACCAAGGCAAACGGTTACCGCAGCTATATCGACGGCGAGACCAAGCAGCGCGCCTTTTCCACGGTTGTCGGCTATTATTCTCCGGCATACGGCACGTTTGGTCTGGAAAAAACCTTTAATTCTCAGTTGATTTCCAGCAAGTGCAAATCCGACGGCAAGCAAATCGGCAACACCATTCAGACCACACTGGATACCAATTTACAGACTGCGACATATTCTGCCATTTCCGACATTGCAAACGGTGCAGCGGTTGTGCTGGATGCAAAGACCGGTGAAATCGTCTCCATGGCGTCAACACCGAGCTTTATTCAGTCGGATTTGGAGGACAATTGGTCGGAATACGCCCAGAAAACCGGTCTGTTTCTGCCGAATGCCTATAAATCGACATTTGCCCCAGGCTCCGACTTTAAAATCATCACCGCTTGTGCGGTTCTCGACAACGGCGTAGGCGATACCAACGTCAATGACCGCGGTTCCTATACCTTCAAGAACGGTCAGACCATCACAAACTATGACAGCCGTTCGTTCGGTTCCATCGGTCTGGAGGGTGCAATCCGCAACTCGTCCAATGTTTACTTTATCACAAAGGCGTTGGAGATGGGCGGAGACAAGTTGGAAGCCAGCCTGCGCAAGTTTAAGCTGGGCGAGGATATTCCGCTCGACTTCACCACGCTGTCCTCCAATCTCGACTTTGAGGACAAACGCGATGAGGTTGTCGGCTCTATCGCATTTGGTCAGGGCAAAACCGAAGTGACCCCGTTGTACATGGCAATGGCTTGTCAGTCCATCGTCAATCACGGCACGATGCTCAAGCCGTATCTCATCAAATCCGTCACGGCTGGAAACGGCACCAAGGATGATACCTATACGGATTCTCCGGAAGAGCTGACCACAGTCACTTCTAAGGAGACTGCTGATGAAGTGGTTTCCTGCATGGAAGTCGCTGCAGATCATTACGGCTTTGGCTACTATGGCAATCAGGGCTGGCATGTCGCTGCCAAAACCGGCACGGCGCAGACCGGCAAGAGCACCAATGCGTGGATTGTGACGGCTCTGCTCGACTCCAACAATGACCCGCAGTATGTCGCTGTTATCATGGCCGCAGATCAGCACCACGATGGCATCTACTACAAGAATCAGCTGGAAGATATTTTCCAAGCAACGGCGAAATACGATGCCTCGAAAAATTCTTCTGATTCTTCCGACGAATAACACGCCCAATATATCAGAACAGCAGTTTGCACTGCTGTTCTTTTTTTGTCAAATTATTGTATTTTTCGACATTTCATGTCATACTGGTTATATCATTTGTAACCGCCTCTGCCGAAAGGATGGTATGATTTATGAAAGCAAAACGATTACTCGCGCTGGTTCTCTCCTGCTGTCTCTGCAGCAGCGCATCCGCTGCGCTTGCCGCGCCGAAAAACACAGATACACAGCAGCTTCATAGTGTATTTGACGCGGCAACTGTCTCGCGATACAGCCATTTTACAGACAAAACCTATGTGCTTCCATCCGGCTATACCATCTATGACGGCATGGATGTCTCCAGCAAGGACGGAACCATTCATTGGAACGCAGCTGCAAAAGACGGCATTGCCTTTGCATTGATTCAAGTCGGCAATCGCGGTGTGAAATCCGGTGATTTATTTCAGGATGAAATGTACACAGCCTATATGGACGGTGCCGCAGCCGCTGATATTCCGGTTGGCGTCACGTTTTCCTCTCAGGCACTCGACACCGCAGAGGCAGAAGAAGAAGCCCGATTTGTATTGGAGCATGTAAAGCGTGACAATGTGCAGCTTCCCATCGTCATGAACTATGCCTACTATGACGGCTCCGGCAGACTGGAACAGGCAAATCTGAGCCAATCTCAGAAAACAGCCAATGTTCTCGCATTCTGCGGCATCATTCGCGATGCCGGATATCAGCCCATGCTGTGCGCCAGCAGAGATTTTTTAACAAACGATATCTATACAGAGCAAATCAAACAGGACGGTGTACAAATCGGCGTCGCACACTACACCACGCAGACCAGCTGCACCGGATATACCTGCTGGCAATATACCGGCTCCGGCCGTGTAAACGGCGTTTCCTCCGATGTCTCCTGTAATTTTTATTTGACCACCGGTGATTTGATTCCCAAGCATACCGTCTGCGGATTCCAAGACGTACTTTCTTCCGATTGGTTTGCTCCGGCTGTCAGCTTTGTATTTCGAAACAATCTCATGAACGGAAATTCTCCGACACAATTCGCGCCGCACGCCGCATTGACCCGTGCGATGGTCGCGCAGGTTTTGTATAATTTTTCCGGCAGACCCGCTGTCACGCAGGCGGCTCCCTTTTCAGATGTTTCCGACGATCAGTGGTTTGCGAAAGCTGTCGCATGGGCACAACAAAACGACATCATGAGCGGATATCCAAACGGTACGTTTGGCGCCTATACGCCCATCACCCGACAGGACTTTGCCGCTGTGCTGTATCGCTATTCCAACAAGCGGCAGCTCGACACCAGCGCCCGTGATAATCTGCATCAATATCAGGATGCATCCGCTGTTTCTTCCTATGCGCAGGATGCCATGCAGTGGGCGGTTGCCTCTAACATCATCTCCGGCAAAACCGCCACACAGCTGGCGCCGCGGGATTCCGCGACCCGTGCCGAGTGCGCGCAGATGCTCAAGAATTATTTGACCGGCGTTGCGTCTTCTCTGCTTTCTTAACAATCACACACAGCAAAACAGGCATTTCCAGCCGGAAATGCCTGTTTTTATTATGCAATCGGTGCAACGCTGCACACGATCAATTGTTCTCCGTCCACGCGAAACCGAATCTCCATGCCGGCAAATTCCATGCCGTACACGCGCTCCGGATCGTGCTGATATGACGGCCGCGGATCATGCGCGAGCACGCCGCGCAGGGCTTCTCGATGTGACACCGGCACCTGTTCCAGCAGCTGCTCGGGAAATGTGACTGCCAGCGTGTATCCGCTCGTATCGTTGGTAAATCCGCCCCTTGCATCCGGATGATTGTCCGCATACGGGATAAACGGCTTGATGTCGTAAATCGGCGTGCCGTCCATCAAATCCGCACCGGACACCCAAATCACAGGGCCTTCCTCCGTGTGCAGTTGAATTTTCTCTATCCGCACACTGGACAGACCAATCGGATTGGGCCGAAATGGCGAACGCGTCGCAAACACGCCCATGCGCGTATTGCCGCCGAGCCGCGGCGGGCGCACAGTCGGTGACCATGTTTCTCTGCGGGCATTGCCGGAAAACTGCCAAATCAGCCACACATGCGAAAAATCCTCCAAGCCGCGCAGGGCATCGGGATTGCGGTATGCCGGTTCAAATACGATTTTTGCCCGCAGCGTATCGACAATGCCGCTCTGCCGCGGAATGCCAAATTTGGTCGGAAAATCCGTGCGAATGGTTGCAATCACCTGCATTTCATTGTCATTCATTCTGTCTATCCCCCTATACAAATTTCCGCTGTACTGCCGGATGCACCGCGGCGCACGACAATCTGCCGGTTAATCCGGTCTTTCAGCTCTGCCACATGAGAAATAATGCCGATGAGCCGATTGCCGCCGGACAGACGCACCAGCACGCCAATCGCCTGCTCCAATGCAGCACCGTCCAGTGTGCCAAATCCTTCGTCCAAAAAGACCGTTTCCACCAGCACGCCGCCCGCATAGCTCTGAATGACATCCGACATGCCGAGTGCCAGCGCCAGTGCGCCCAAAAACGACTCGCCGCCGGACAGTGTCTTGACCGAGCGCCGTTTGCCGGTGTAATAGTCCATGACGTCAATATCCAAGCCCGACTGACTGCGATTGTTTTCTGCCGTCTTGCGCCGATACATCTCATAGCGTCCCTGCGTCATATCGCGCAGGCGCAAATTGGCGCGATGCAGCACGCGTTCAAAATATGCCGCCTGTACATACTGTTCCAGCATGAGTTTTTGCTTGCCCGCCAGCTCACCGTTTGCCGTCTGCGACAACTCACGCAGAGCGGCGGTCTGCTGCTCCAGCTGTTCCAGCTCGCCCTGTACCTGCTCGATGCGTGCGAGCAGCGCCTGATTGTGCTGTCTCCGCGCATCGCACTGTGTGCGCCGCTGTTCGCTGTCCTGACACGCACGCTCCGCCTGTTCGCGCGCCTGCCGCAGCTGCTGCACGTCCTCTATTTCATCCTGAGAAACCGCAGCCGCATATTCCTGTTCCATGGAACGTGCGGTTGTCCACCTCTGAGAAAATTGCCGGCATTGCTCATCTGCACGCTGAAATTGCTCCGGCGTCAGCAAAGCCGCCTGATACGCTTCACCGCTGGCAAAGCCTGCCGCATGAACCGCATCGCGCCACGCCGTCTGTGCCGTCTGTGCCGTTTGCTCTTGCTGCTGCGCCTGCGTGCAGGCGGATTGATACACCTGCTGCGCACTGTTCCAATCGCGCTGATGCCGTTCCCAATCGCTTCTCGCCTGTTCTATGCGCTGGTTTTGTGCATCATAGGCAGCTTGTTTTTCGCGCAGCTGCGCGTCCATTGCGGCAAGATCGCGCATAGGCAGGGCATCCAGCAGCGTCTGTGCCTCTGCCTGCATGGCTGCCGCCATGCGGTCGGCTTCGTGATAGTCGCGCTCTGCCTTCTGTGTCTCCAGTTCTTGCTGCGGCAGCACACTTTGCAGGGTTTGTACCTGCGCGGCAAGCTGTTCCAATCGGTCGACCTGCGCGGCAACGCGTTTGCCGTCCTCCATCAGCTGTTTGGTGTGCGCATGCTGCCGGGCAATTGCCTCCTCCAGCTGTTCCCGCGTCGTATCCGGCTGCTCAAACAAGTCCTGCATGGCCTGCCGAACCGCTTTTTGTGCCGCTTCTGCGCGCGAGCGCGCCGCAGCCGTCTGCGCGCCAATCTGCTGCAGAGCTGTTCTCTGCCGCTCCATGCGCGCCCGAAGCGCCTGCAATTCCTGTTCACTCGGTACCTGCGCCTGTATCTGTGCCGGATGCGGGTGTTCCAGCGAACCGCACACCGGACACGGTGTATTTTCGCACAAATCGCGCGCCAAAATGCCCGCTTGTCCGCGCATCCAATGCAGTTCTGCCGTGCGGCATGCCTGCTCATCGCTTTGATACAATTGCTCCTGCTTCAAATAGCTTGCCTGCTGTTCGTCCATCTGCTTTTGATTTTGTGCCAGTTCTGTAAACAGATCCCGCATGCTTTCCAGCTGCTTTTCCCGCTGGGATGCCTCTCGCCAGTCGCGGCGCAGAGATTCCCGTCGCATCTGACCGGCATGTAAATTCTCCGTCTGCCGGCGAAGATCGTCCACGCGCTGCCGCTGCGCATTCCATGCGTCTGCCGCCGCCTGATAGATTTTCTGCTTTGCATCGGCGGATGCGCGTGCGCACAGTGCCCGTTTCTGCTTGTCCTGCCACAGCTCCGCTTGGCGTTTTGCATCACACAGACGTGTAATTTCCTGCTGCAGCGCTTGCAGCTGCGGCAGCAGGGCTTGCGCCTGCTGGTTTGCCTGTTCCAGCTGCGCCGTCCGCTGTTCCAATTGCTGTACGCGCTGTTTTTGCGCATGAACCTGTGCGGTCAGCTGTTCCCATCGCGCGTGCTCCGACTGATACGCCTGCCATTTCGGCTGTACCAAATCTCTTGCGCGGCGCGCCTGCTCCAATCGCTGCGCTTGCGCCTGCATCGCAGGCCGCTGCGCCTCCAGCTGCTGCAATTGCTGTCTGGCTGCGTTCCATTTATCCCGCGCCTGCTGCTGAGCCTCCGCCTTGACCACCGCTTCAATTGCAACGGTTCGCGCCGTGCGCAGCTGCACAAGCTGCTGCTCCAACTGCCTGCCAGTCTGCTCGTCATCGCGATTTTGTTCGCGCACCCGTGTTAAAAGTTCGGAAAAATCTTGTGTTTCCGGCATTTGTTCCAGCTGAAAGCCTTCTGCGTACTGCGATACCGACCGGCTGGCATCCTCGCACTTGCGGTTCCAAGCGAGATACTCCGCCTTGATGCGTTTTTGCAGCGAAACCAGCGCTTCGGTATGAAAGACATTGCGGATAATCTTGGCGCGGGACTGGCTGTCCGCCGTGAGCAGCTTCATAAATTCTCCCTGCGCAATCATGGAAATCTGCTTAAACGAACGGCAGTCCACGCCGAGCAAGTTTTGCACCGCTTCGGTCACAGCGGTTGCGCCTGCGATCGTCGAACCGTCCGGATTGGTCAGCACCGCATTGGGCTGCTGGGTGACCGTGCCTGTACCGCGTTTTTTTGGCCGCTCGTATTTTGGTGTCCGATGAACTTGATAGATCTCTCCACCGTGTGAAAACGTAAATTTTACATAGGTATCCGCCGTCGGCGGTGCAAAATCCGACCGCAGTTGATCGGCACCGCGCTGTGAACCGCTGACCTCGCCAAACAGCGCAAAGCAAATCGCATCAAAAATGCTCGTCTTTCCCGCACCGGTGTCACCGGTGATGAGAAACAATCCGCTGCCGCCGAAGTCCTGCATATCCAACGTCATGGTGCCGGAATACGGTCCAAACGCACTAACCGTTACATGAATCGGCTTCATCGCTGTCCTCCATTTCTCTGCCAATGCGCGCAAGCTGCTGCTTTTGCCAGTCAGTCATTTGCTTTCCATTTTGCTCCGCAAAAAACTGCTCGAACAATTGCACCGGCGTCAGCTGCTGAGCAGCTTCCTCGCGCTGCAGCCCTTCGGCATCGGCGGTTTGCGTGCGAATGTTGTCAAAATCCAGCCGCATGAGATTGGGATATACTGCGCGCAGTGCCGCCTGCGGGTCATATAGCTCCTCATCATCCGTCAAAATCACACGCAGATAATCATTCGTATCTCCCGCCCGCTGCACCAGCTCCGAAGTCACGTCGCACAGCTTGCCGCGCACTTCTCTCAAGTCCCGTCTGGGTGTCAGCGGCAGCAGCGTAATATCCGGTTCTCCACACTCTCTTATCGTCACAAGCGGGACGGATTTCGGATATCGCGCCTCAGAAAACGAATATTTGAGTAGCGAGCCGCAATACCGCACGCTGTCACGTCCCAATCGCTGCGGGCGGTGAATATGCCCCAGCGCCACATAATCATACGCGTCAAACAGCGCTGCATCCACCGCATCGATGCCGCCGACCGGAACAATCTCCGAGTCCGACTGCTCCGGCATCGCGCCGCCAACCGTCACAAACGTGTGTGCAACCAGCACATGCCGTGCGCCATGCTCCCATTGCGTCCGCGCCAGCGCCGCCTCCATCACACACTGCTGGGTGCTCTGCTCCAGCTGCATCGTCTCGCGCCATTCCATCGGACGCAGCCAAGGCAACAGATGAAACTGCACGCGGCACTGTTCGCGGTCTGCCAGCGTGACGGATGCAACCGTTCCGTCAAACGTGCCAATCAGGTGCATGCCCTGCTGGGACAGCAGCGTCTTGCCAAAGTCCAAGCGTTCACCGGAATCGTGATTGCCGCTCACCGCCAAAACCGTGATATTTCGTTCACACAGCTGCGTGAAAAACCAGTCAAACAGCGAAACGGCTTCACCAGGCGGAACCGTCTTATCGTAAATATCTCCCGCAATCACCACCGCATCTACCCGATTCTGTGCTGCCATGCGAACCACCTGCTCCAGCGCAAACCGCTGGTCATCCAGCATAGAATAGCCGTATACGCGCTTGCCGAGATGCAGGTCTCCGAGATGTAAAAACTTCATCGTGTTCTCCTTCCTGTTCTCTGCCTCTATCATACCCTGAATTGCATCTATTTGCAATTGCTGCACACAGATAACAAAACCGGTGAAAGTTTCCTCTCACCGGTTTGCGTTTGTCTTACATATCATCATCCAGCACCTGCACGGCGGCGCCAATGAGCCGCGGGCCGACATACGAAGCCAGCGTACAGTCAATCTGTCCGGAAAATTCCTGCTGGAAATTCGGTGCCGCTTCGCGCAGCATCTCGGCAATCCGTGCGCCTTCCTCCGGTGTACCGCCGTGTGCCCACATGATGTTGTAGCGCTTGTTGGGCTCCAGCTTGGACACGACAACCTGCACCAGTTTTTTCATGGCCGCCTGTCTGCCGCGCACTTTGTGTGTGCTCGTCAATTCACCGGACACCGGATCAAACGCAAGAATCGGCTTGATGCCGAGCGCCGTACCCGCCATTGCCGTAATTTTTCCAATGCGTCCGCCGCGCTTGAGATATTCCAGCGTATCAACAGAAAAATACGGATACACCTGCTTCATCATGCGCGGGATGCATGCCAGCATAGTTTCCCACGTTCTGCCCTCTTCAATCCAACGGGCAACCGTCAGAACCATAGCGCCTTCGCCCAAGCTGCCGCTCATCGAATCAAATACCGCAACCTCCAGCGCTTCCTCTTCCTCTCCCAGCATGCGCACAATCTGATAGCCGCCGCTCAAGCCGCTGGACAGCATAATGGCAATGACTTTTTCGTAGCCGTCCTCTTTGATTTTGTGCAGGGTGTCCTCGATGACTGCGCCGGACGGCAGAGAGGTTTTTATCACCTCATTGGGCTGGCGGCGATACACATCGTCCGGAAAAATATCCACGCCGTCCTGATACGAACCCTCTTCAAATGTAATCGTAAACGGAACAACGTAAATATGATTTTTTCTTGCAACCTCCACCGGAATATCCGCACAGGAATCCGTCAGCAATGCAATTTTATCCGTTCTCATGTGTATTCTCCCTCTTTTGACAAGACTTTTATTTTTATATTATACCACAAATACAATATAAATTCTACTGTTTGTTTACGGACGTAGTGACCGAAAAATCAACTGCTGCGCCATATCTTTACAACTGTCCAACGAAATTTCTTCCCGACAGCACACCCGTTTTTCCAACATGCTGACGTATCCGCCGAGCGCCGACAAAATCGCATACTCGCAAAAACGGTCGCTGAGTGCCGAATCAATTTCTCCGTTTTTCCGGCTGTTGGCGAACACGTGCCGCTCATAGCCGCGCATACGGTCAATGATTGCCTGCGCCTGCTCCCGATTGCGCATGCCGAGCTGGGCGCGCTGTTCATACGAGAGAAAGGTTCCCAGCACCGGCAACGCGCGAAACGGCAAAAAGCGTTCCTGCTCCAGCGCATCGAGAAAGCGCGCAAGCACGGCGTGCAGGGATACATCCCGCGTTATTTGCTGCTCCATCCAATCGGCAAACTGCTGCAGCGTGTATAGCATGGTACAACTCAGAATATCTTCTTTCGAGGAAAAATACTCATATAACGTTCCTTTCCCTATGCCTGCCGCTGTCGCAATGTCCTGCACCTTGATATTGGAGAAGCAATTTCCGCCCGCCGCCAGCTGCAGGAGACCGCGAAATGCCGCGATCTCCTTGGGCGAATAGGTTTTACTCTGCATCATCTTCCCCCACATCTATACGCTTCAGTGTCTTTTTCCGGTTGAACAGATCGTACATGATGGGCACAATCACCAGCGTCAAGACCGTCGCGTAGCTCAGACCTCCAATGACGACAATCGCCATCGCCTGTCCCATTTCCGCACCGCTTCCGATGCCCATTGCCATCGTGGACATCGAGAGTACCGTTGTGAGTGCTGTCATCAAAATCGGGCGCATGCGCATTTTTCCGGCCTCCATCAGTGCTTCGCGCTTAGGCATGCCGTCCAGCCGCAGTTCATTGACACAGCTGACAAACACAATGCCGTTGTTGACAACGACACCTGCCAGCAGGACAAAGCCGAGCATGGCGATAATAGACAGCTCCTGCCGTGCAAAAAGCAGACCCAGCAGGCCGCCGGTGCACGCCAGCGGCAGCGTGAACATGACGATGAACGGTCCCAGTAGGCTCTGGAACTGTGCCACCATAATCAGATAGATAAAGACAATCGCAAGCAGCAGCATGAGTCCCAGATCCTGCATCGAATCCGTGATGTTCTCCATCTCGCCGGTAATTTCCGCATGCATGCCGTCCGGCATCGGATAGGCGTCCAGAATCTTCTGTACTTCTTGGCTGACCAGCGTGATATTGTGATCGTCATCAACAGCCGCTGTGACCGACATGGTTCGCTCATTGTTGTTGCGCCGAATGGCTGACGGTGCCTGCCCATCCGTCTGAGAGGCGATGGTGTCCAGCTTGACTTCCTTGCTCTCACCGGTCTGTTGATCCGTCGAGGTAATGGTCTGCTTCATCAAATCATCCGTAGTGATGCTAGACGGCTTTTTGACGACAACCGGCAAATCTTCCGTGCCGACGGTCAAGGTCGTGGAATTTACTTCTGTGGTCAGCTTGTCTGCAAGCGCCTGATAAACCTGCGCCACCGTCAGTCCCTGCTCCATCGCAGCGTCCTTGTTGACGGTAATCACTTTCTCCCGATCCGGATCCTCATTGCCGTCCGAGATGTCTTTTAGTCCGTCTACCTTTTTCAGCTTTTCAGCAATGTCCGCGGAAACTGTTTGCAGCTGATCCAAATCATTGCCATAAATATCCACCTGTACGCCGCTGCCCATATACGAACCCAAGTCCATATTGGACGCGGATACATTCATCTCGCAGTCCAGCTTTTTGGTTTTTTTGGCAATTTCATCGGCAATGGCCTCGTTGTCCGCACCCTTGTCTAAAATCAGATAGAACGAAACACTGTTGGCGTTTGTGCTCATCATAGACGTCATATCCGAACCGCCTGTCATGGCGCCAACGGTTTTTACGCCGTCTACCCTGCGCATAATCTTCATCGCTTGATCCGCCATGGCCCGTGTCTCCGTGTCATCCGAGCCGGCCGGCATGGTCATTGTCGCGCTCATCTGCTCCGAGGACATAGACGGTATGAAAATCATGCCCTTTGCCACGGTCGCCGCAACAGACACCACCAGCAGTGCTGTCACCGCGAGCAGCGTCACCGCACGATGCGACAGACACCAGCGAAGTACCTTCTCATATCCTCGCAGGAAGCCGTCAAACCGCGCGTGCGTGACAACTTTTTCCTTTTTCATCAGCGTTGCACTCATCGCCGGAACGACGGTCAGCGCGACGATAAACGATGCGGACAGCGAATAAGCAATCGTCAAACCCATATCCGCAAACAGCTGCTTGGTGATGCCCTGCGTGAACACGATCGGCAGGAATACACACACAGTCGTCAGCGTCGAGGCGAAAATCGCACCGCTCATCTGCGCTGCACCCTGCACGGCGGCTTTTGCCGCCGGAACACCGAGATTGCGCAGGCGATAGATATTTTCAATGACGACAATGGAGTTGTCCACAAGCATGCCGACGCCGAGCGCCAAGCCGGACAGCGAGATAATATTCAGCGTCATGTTGCTGAAGTACATGAGCACAACCGCAAACAGCACGCTGAGCGGAATGCTGAACGCGATGATAACCGTCGGGCGAATGTCACGCAAAAAGACAATCAGCACGAGCACGGCGAGCAGACCGCCATATATCAGATTGGACAGCACGCTGCTGACAATCAGATGAATATAGTCACCCTGATCCATCAGCGATGTGATGTGCAGCTTGCTGTTGTTCTGTTGAAATTCATCTATTTTCTCACGGATGGCATCCGAGACTTCCGAAGTCGATGCCGTGGACTGCTTGGAAAAGCTGAGCACAACCGCATCATTGCCGTTTACCTTGGCATAAGAGGTATCTGCGTTTTGATCTGCATATTTTACTTCTGCCACATCAGACAGATGAATATCGCCGATGTCTCCGGTATCCATGTGAAACAGCACCATATTGGACAAATCATCGAGCGAATCATACTTTTCTCCGACTTTGAGGACGTAAGAATTGTCGTTGCTGTCCGAGATATAGCCCGCCGGCATCTCAAAATTTTCTGCAATTAAAATCTTACTGATCATGTCTGCGGTAATAATGCCGCTGATGTCCGCGGATTTGTACGCCTGATCGCGCGATTTTTCAAATTCGTCTACCGCAGAATCCAGCTGCTTCTGTGCATTTTCCAGCGATGCCTTGCCGACAGAAATCTCTGTCGCACCTTCTGCAATATTGAGCGTGGCATTCATCTTGCCCGCTTCCACCTTTTCATACGCGGCATTCGCTTCGTCCAACGCCTGCTGCAGCTGCGGTTTCATCGCCTCTGCGGCTGCCAGCTGTGTGTTGACATCGTTGAGGGATGCGGTGATTTCCTGTACGCGCTGGGCGGCATATGCCGTGGTCTGCACGAGCTTGACAAAGTCGGCACGCGACAGGCTGAGCATCTGAGATAAGTCCTGTTCCGGCGCGATTTTTTGCATCATGTCCTGTACCGCCTGCATGGCTTTTGCATAATTTTCATCGCTCATGCTGCCGATATATGTCGCCGGATCTTTGAGCGCCTCAAGCATTTTCGCAGAGTTCTGCGCCATTGCCGCGAGATCCTCCATAGAAGGCACGCCGTTGATTTCCGGCACGGTTCCGGTAAAGTCATACGCAACAACCATGACAGCGAGCATATTGACCGAATCGTTCATGTCCGCATACTGCTGCAGTGCTTTCTGCTCCGCCTGATAAGCCGCCTGATTGGCTTTCAGCGTTGTCTCCTGCGACAGCAATGCCTGCAGCTGGGCGGTTGCGGCGTCAACCTGTGCGCTTGCCTGCGCCAGCTGCTTGGACGCCTCATCTGCCGAGCTGTCCAGCTTGGATTTTCCGGCGCTGAGCTGTGCCTTGGCATCATCCAGCTGAGATTGGCTGTCATCCAGCTGCTTTTTCGCATCTGCGAGGTTCTGATCCACAGCCGCCAGCACGCGATCATTGACCGCGTCAATTTTGCTCTGATCCAAGACGACCTGCACTTCCGGCGTAATCAATCCCGTTGTGCTGACCGATGCCACACCATCCAGACGTTCAAATGCCGGCAGCAGTTCGTCATCGACATACTGTGACACCTCTTTGGCGTCTTTGCCGTCTACGTCTACACTCGCCACAAGCACCGGCAGCATATCCGGTGTGATCTGCATCATGACCGGTGTGCCGGAATTTTCCGGCAAACTGCCTTTGATTTGGTCAATGGTATTGCTCATCTCGATGCTGACCGCATTCATATCGGTTCCCTGTTCAAACTCGAGCACAACAATTCCCACATTTTCATTGGATGTCGATGTGATATTTTTGAGTCCCGTCGTGCTGCCAAGCGCAGATTCCAACGGTTTGGTGACTTCTCCTTCGACGGATTCCGGTGACGCACCGGGATCTGTCGCATATACAACCATGTACGGCAGATCCATATTCGGCAGCAGATCTGTGGTCATCTTGGTAAACGCTACCACACCGAGCACAAGCACAAGTATGATACCGACCAAAACGGTAAATGGTTTTTTTACGCTGATCGTTGGCATGATTTCCCTCCTGCGGATGGATTTCCGACCGACCGGTCGGTTCTAATATAGTGTAACATTATCTCCGTGCTCTCGTCAAACGATTGTTCGCATTTCATACAGGAAACAAACACGGAACTGGACATTTTTTTCGTCTTGCAGTACACTACAGACATCTTAGCACATCAAGAGGTGTCCCATATGTCAAATCTCATCCGCACAGCACAGCTCGCTGATTTGCCGCAGCTCAAAGCCATTTATAACCATGCTGTTGCGCACTCCACGGCAACTTTTGATTTATACCCACGCGATGACGCCGACCGGCTCGCGTGGTTTCAGGCACATCAAGGAAAATATGCCCTTCTTGTCTGCGAGACCGACGGTGTGATTGCCGGTTACGCCTCTTTGTCCCGCTATCGAGAGCGCCCAGCCTTTGACGGTGCGGCAGAGGTCTCTATCTATCTGCATCCAGATTTTCGCGGACAGCACATCGGCTCGCAGCTCATGCAGAAAATTCTCGCCTTTGCCGCACAGCAGCCGGACATTGACACTGTGATTTCTCTCATCACGAGCGAAAACACCGTCAGCATCCATTTGCACGAAAAATTCGGCTTTACACTGTGCGGCGTCATTCATCGGTGCGGAAAAAAATTCGGCAGGTATCTGGATCTCAGCATCTATCAAATTTTATTTTGATTTATGCATTTTGCACAAATTGCTGCGCGTTTTTTCAGATAATATTCCATAGACAACACAAAGAAATTCCTGTATGATAGAATTGTAAGTAAGAATCATTCTCAGTTAAAAGGAGGGATTTCTATGATCGACCGCAAGACATACAACAGCATTTCGTACTCCATTTCCATTGTCGGCAGCTTACAGGACGGCAAATACCGCGGCTGCGTGGTAAACTCGCTGCAGCAGCTCACCTCGTCCTCTCCGGCAAAATTTGCCGTGACACTCAATAAGTACAATTTAACCGAAGCTGCTGTGGAGCAGACCGGTGCATTTTGCGCGACCGTCGCAGCGGCAGACTGCCCGCACGACATCATCAATCTGTTCGGCTATAAATCCGGACGCATTACGGACAAATTCGCTGCCTATGACACCAAGACCGATGACGCCGGATGCCCTTACATCACAGACGGCATGTGTGCCCGTCTCAGCTTCCGCGTTGTACAGCAGGTTGATTTGGACTCCGCCGTGCTGTTTATCGCCGAGGTGACAGAGGCGAAAATTTTGAAAGACGGCGGCGCTCTCACTGTGGATGCATTCAAAAACGCAGGCAAAGAGGTGCCGCCCAACGCGCCGATTTACCGCACGCTGGATGAGCACTACGGCTACCGCTGCTCGGTCTGCGGCTACGTGCACAAGTCGGACACCCTGCCGGATGACTTCCGCTGTCCTGTGTGCAAGCAGCCCGCAAGTAAGTTTGAAAAGCTGTAAACACAGCAACTTCTATTTCCCTGCTTCGGCAGGGAAATTTTTTTCGCAAACTTCTTTATTTTCTGAAAGGATTTGCCGTTCTGTATCGTATACTAAATAAGAGCGCTCAAAGAATCTCGCAGAAAGGAGTGTATCATATGATGGATCGCAGCCAAGCTGAATATTTGGCGGATACCTACGCCGATCTTATTCTCCGCCTCAGCTATACTTATTTAAAAAACACACATGATGCACAAGATATCTGTCAAACCGTCTTTGTTCGTTTGCTGACACATCCCGTACAATTCGACAGCTCTGTACATGAAAAAGCCTATATCATCCGCATGACCATCAACGCCTGCAAGGATATATTAAAAAGTCCTTGGCGAAAAAAGACCTGTGGTCTTGATGTCGTCGCAGATATTCCCGCACCAGAGCAGGCAGAACATTCGTTGTTGTCCTTCGTGCAAAATTTGCCTATTCGCTATAGAACAGTCATCTATTTGTATTATTATGAAGAATACTCCACGCAGGAAATCGGACAACTGCTCGGTATTTCTACCGCTGCGGTTCACACACGATTATCTCGCGGACGCACGCTATTGAAAAAGCAGTTAGGAGGAGACGACTATGCGCAGCGAATTTAACGAATACAAGCAAGAACTGCAGCATTTGCAGTATTCTTCCGAGCAAAAAAAGCAGCTTGCCACCACTTCTCTGCACAGAGCAGAGTTTGAACGCAAGCATGCACCCAAGCGGCATTCCAAACGCCGCATGACAGTTTCCATCGTTGCCGCCATCTTGGTGCTTATTATCACAGCCGGTGCCGTTGGCTCTTGGAAGTCTGTCGCTGAACTGTTTGCTCCATATTTCGGAACCAGTAAAAAACAAGCAGAAGTCATGGGTGTTATGGGAACAGCGCTGGATGAATCTGTCACACAAAACGGTGTGACACTCACGGCAAACGGCATCATCGGAGACAAATACAACGCTTGCATGTTGTATACGCTATCTTGGGATAAAGAAACCTCTGTTGAATTGCCGGACAATCTTCCCGCCGATACATGGGACACCAGCAACACAAAACTGCTGTTCAAAGATGAGACTCCTAAATTTTGGAATGCAACGATTGTACAGGTATCCAAAGAAAAGCGGCAGATCAAATTTTTGCTCCGTCTATCTTCTGAGCAGCCTGTAATCCAAAAAGAGTTTACGCTGCATGTTCGTGATATTCAACTGTGCTGGCCAGATGAAACCGGTGAAACACAGACGCATCTTGTTGCCAAGGGCAATTGGGAGCTAACCACCAAGACTGATTACTCCGATCTTTCCTGCAAACTCAAAGGAGATAAAACCTTTGAACTGTTGGATGGGCACAAAGCAACGCTCAACGAAGCGTATCTCTCTCCACTCGGTGCTTATTTTGTATGGACAGCACCGGAAGCAAGTGATTATAGCCATGCATTTGATATAACGATAACCAAAACAGATGGAACAACAGTTTCTATGCAATATGTTGGCGGCACCACAGCATATCAGAAGAAAACTGCCCGATACATCAGTGTTTTCCGTTCTGACACGATTCTTCCGCTGGATGACATGGAACGTGTTACCGTTGGCAAAACCACCTATACCCTTTCCCGTGACTAATTATACGTTGTTATATGCCAAAAGGCTCCCTCTCGGGAGCCTTTTCGTGAAGAGTTTTATAATGAATATAGGATTTAGGAAACAAGCAAAATTTATAATTCTTCCACCGAAATGACGCCCTCGGTCCCGCCGACCGTTTCAAGCACGCGGCTGACGCCGCAGCCATGCGGCAGGCGCAGCGCAAAAATTGCGCAGGCGTTGTGCTTTTTGCTGCCAGTGGAACGCGTAATCTGGATGTTCAGCAGCTTGATGTTGTTGTCTCGATACAGCTGCAGTACCTGTTCCAGACAGCTCTTTCCGGTGTATTCCATATACAAATTGATTTCCGGTACGTTTTCCAGCACGCGATATTCCAGTTTGGAAAAAACCAGCTCCGCCGCCATGATAAACACCGTTGTCAAAATGCCGCCCTCATAAAAGCCGCCGCCAAAGGCAAGACCGATAATTGCACAGGTCCACAAGCCGGCAGCCGTCGTAAGTCCCTTGACGCGCTGTCTGCGGGTGACAATAATTGTACCTGCACCGATAAAACCAATACCGGCAACTACCTGTGCACCCAGACGCGCCATATCGGTAAAATAATGCATGTTCAAATATAAATACTGGCTGGTCAGCGTGGTAATCGCCGCACCAATGCAAATCAAAATATGCGTGCGGAAGCCCGCCGGACGGCGCTTATAGGATCGCTCCATGCCAATGATGCCGCCGCACAGCACCGCCAGTGTCAAGCGAACAAAAGCCGAAGCGAGTGTGACTTCCCTCAGACCGTCAAACAAAGATAGCATGTGAAAAGTCCTCCCTTAAATTTCTTCAATCACACAGATGCCATCTAATCCCGCCAGATTGGACAGCAGCTGACTGTGCGTCTGCTTTTGATTCATACGAACGGAAAAAAATGCGCTGGGATTGCGTGATTGCTTTTCTCTGCCGCGCTCAATATCCACTTCATAAATCTGCACATCCTGTGCTTTCAAATGATTGATAATCTCGCCCACCTGATTGATGGATGAAAATTCAATATACAAATTGATATCGCGGGAAAATTCCTGAATCATCACATCGACAATCGGGAACACGCGAATGCTCAGAAAAATCAGTGGGAACGCAACCAGCACTCCTTCATAAAAGCCTGCGCCAACTGCCAGACCCGTGCAGGCGGACGCCCACAATCCGGCTGCCGTCGTCAAACCCGTCACCTGCTGATGTCCGGTGACCAAAATCGTACCGGCACCGAGAAAGCCGATGCCGTTGATGACCTGTGCGCCAAATCGCGATACATCGGTTTTGATGCCGATTTGCTGCGCCAGCTCCCGCCAAGGGCCTTGCACCATGGTAAACTCATACTGGCTGAGCAGCACGGTCAGTGCGGCACCGAGACAAACCAGCATATATGTGCGGAATCCGGCGGGACGCCGTTTTCGTCCGCGCTCCAATCCGATGCAGCCGCCAATAATCATTGCCAGCAGCAGACGCAGCATAACAGACGCAAAATGAAATTCCCGCAAATACTCAAGTATTCCACCCATTCCTGATTTGTCTCCTTTCGCTTAAAATGTATGTGCAAATTTATTGAAATTTGCAGATCGCCCAGCAGGCGTTGTGATCGGACAGTTCTTTTCCTGTGAACTTCGCCAGCGCACTGTCCGGCTGTGCCCATGTACAATCCTTGGTCTCTGTAGAGATGGTGCCGCGCTCTTGGCAGGTCATGCCGCGCGCCATCAGCCAATCCAGCTTGAGCAGCATGCACGCACCGTTCGGCATCGGCTTGCGTCGTGTGCCCTCCGTGCTGCTGAATTCGTGATAGGAAAATCCGTGCTCTTCTGCCTGCGGCAGTGCGCGTTCATAGTTTTCTACCTTTGCCATGTGCTCAGCCAGCCGCTTCGGATCGTTGAACAGCTTGGTAAAGCCCGGAATATCATTACCATCAAATGTATTGGTATTCAAATCGCCGCCAATCATAATCGGCACATCCGGCGCAAACGAACGCTGGATTTCCTGATAAATCGCATCCATTTGTGCAGCTCTGCCCGCACTGTCCGTGCGGTTTTCCAGATGGACAACCACAGCGCCGACTTCACGGCCGCCGACATCCAGCGAACAAACAATGCCGACGCGGGCGCCAATGCGCTTCTGTCTATCAAAATACCAATTGTACTGTTCCGGCAGATGCACGGCCTTTGCCCAGCGAATCGGCCAGCGGGAAAACAGTGCATTGCCATGAAATCCCTTTTCGTCATTCGGATTGACCAGCTCGATGAACTCCAAACCGTATGCGTAGTTCATACCGATTGCCTTTGCGATTTCCATGGCAACATTCTGGTTCCCCGAACGCTCTGCGCCGTCATCCAGCTCATTGGCGTAAATAATATCAATATCTTTGAGATCCGGACACATTTTTAGAAAATCAATGGTCTCATGCAGCGTCACGCCGCGTTCAATATTAAATACCACGTGCTTGAGCGTTTCCGGTACGTTTTTCGGAGCCGGAACCAAGTTGTGTACCTCACAGGTCTGATACTGCGGAATCTGTTTAATTACTTGAAATTGTCCCAAGGTCGGAACCTGATTACCCAGTGCAATGCGCTTTTCATAGGACATGCCTTGCATAGTCAACACACCTTTCTGCTGTTACAATTTAAAATATTCTCTATGGAGAGAGTCAGCCGGCAGAATGTTTGCGCATTCCACCGGCTGAGAAAAAGAAGGAAATTTCTGATACTAGTTATGCTTCCGAGCCTGCTGCTTCGCGCTGCTTCATCTCTGTAATGATGCGCGGATAAATCTTATCCAGCTTGTAGAAGATGAGCAGAATGCCAATGCCGCCCCAAGCAATGATGTTGCCGATGATATAAATACCAATCAGCATCTGCGACTGTGCTGCATTGATGGTCGCAGTGCCTGCAAAGCCTACCAGAGACATCAAAGCACCGAAAATTGCACTGGTCATGCCAGAGCCAAACTTCTGACCGGCGGTGGTTGCGGATACCATCAGACCCTGTACACGGATGCCGCACTTCCAAGCGCCATACTCGATAACGTCAGCCAGCATGGAATATTTTACGCCGCGGAAGCAGCCCTTGCCGATGCCGCGCATGACGCAGGCAAACAATGCCAGATTCAAAGCACTCGGATTCAAGAACAGCGATACGGTGCCGATCACAGCGACAACCGCGCCAATCAGCGCAACATTGCGCTTGCCAAACTTGGCGATAAACGGGGAAAGAACCAATACGGTGATAACCTGCGGGATGGATTCAAACGAAGCGAGAGCGCCGAGCAAGTCACGGTTGCCCAGAATATACTGTGCATAGTATGCGTTGCACGTGCCTGTGACAGCTTCATAGAAGGAGAGGAATACTGCCAGCAGGAAGAACATAATAAAGTACTTATTGGTCAGGCAAAGCTTGATGCCCATAAGCAGCGGCACGTTCTTGCCGTCCTTGGTCTTGGTCTCTTCTACGACACGCTCATGGCAGTTCTTGAAGCAAATGATCAGCATGACAATCGAAACGATGGCATAGATAATGGAGAGTTCAATCCAAGCCTGCTGCGTATCGCCCAGCATGGTAACCAGCGGGAAGGTAATGGCCGTGATAATCATATTGCCGACGGCGGACATGCCGGTACGGAACAGATTGACAACGGCACGCTGATCGGTATCACGCGTCATCAGCGTTGCCAGTGTTGCATACGGCAGATTCAATGCGGTGTATACAACGGTTGTGCAGAAGTTATAGGTAATGAATACATAGATGCCCTTGACGATCGGCGTAGCCGGCGGAACCGTAAACAGCAAAATCGCCGCGATGCCGTATGGAATCATCATCCATAAAATCCAAGCTCTGGATTTACCGTGTTTGGAGTGGGTGCGGTCTACCAGATGTCCAATCAGAACGTCGGAAAAACCGTCAAAAAATCGGGATACCAACATGATGGTACCAATCATAGCTGCTGAAATACCGACTACATTAGTATAGAAGTAAATCAGCAAAGATGTTGTCAGTGCATAAACAACGTTACACGCGACATCGCCGAGGCCATAAGAAAATTTTTCTTTCAGATGAATTTTTTCAAATTCCTTATCGCCGGCAAACGTCGGATTTTTCGAGTTGCCCATTTTTTCTCAATCCTTTCTGTGAGATTGCCGTCCGGACAATTACAGGTTCTCTGTAATGGCTTCTCTCTTTGACTGCATTTAGTATAGCACCTTATCGAATAAAATTCAATAATTCAAGTTGCAAAAAGAATATTGTTCATTTTTGTGCATTCTACACAAATCACAAAACATGTGGTATAATATCCCTATCAACGATGAAAAAATAAGGAGGTTTCTCATGAAAAAGAACCCTTATGCAGCAATAAAATCACAATATTCATCCTTTTCTAAGGTCAGCAAGAAAATTGCAGACTTTATTCTGGACGATCCGACACACGTTACAGAAATCAGCGTCCAGCAGGCGGCACGGGAATTAGACATCGCGGAATCGAGTATTGTTCGATTTTCCAAGCTGGTTGGATGCTCCGGCTTTACAGAGATGAAGCTGCTGCTTGCCAAGTATGCATCCAAAGCTGTTCACACGATTTTCGAAGATCTCTCGGAAAACGACACGGTGGAATCCATCACAAAAAATGTCTTTTCGCGCAACATTGACACGCTGGAGCGCGCGCTGAGTCTGCTCGACTTTGATAAAATTGACCGCGCCGCATCGATTCTCAGTCAGGCTTCCTGCATTCTCATTGCCGGCGTCGGCGCGTCCGGCACCATTGCCGAGGATTTTTACATCCGGCTCATGCGCATCGGCATGCGCGCAGAATCGCTGACCGATTCCCATTTGATGCAGATCCGCGCGGGGCAATGCGATGCGTCCACGGTCATGATTGGTATTTCGCACACCGGCAAGACCCATGAGATTGTCTCCGCCCTCGCCACTGCCAGAGAATACGGCGCCAAAACCATCGGCATCACAGGATATCCCCATACACCGCTCAAGAGGTCTTCGGATATTTGTCTGGAGCTGTACTCGCCGGAACAGCTGTTTGTCTCTCCGCGCGTGGCACAGTTCTCCCTCATCGACAGTTTATATGTCAGCATCGCCATTCGGCAGAAAGACCGTGTCGTACAGAACATTCATCGCATGAACGAAGTATTAGAACCGTTTCGAATGGATTGAGCGCAAAAAAAGTTCCCTCAAGGGGAACTTTTTTTGCTTTCTCTGCTGCGCACGCTGTTTCGGAGCAGGGTGTACAAAACGGTTGTAATGGGCACACCGAGCAACATGCCGACCACACCGCCGATTTGTCCGCCGACGGTAATCGCCAGCAACACCCAAATGCCCGGCAGTCCCAATCTTCCGCCGACCACGCGCGGATAAATAACATTGTTTTCCACCTGCTGCAAGATTACAAAGAAGATCAGAAAAACAAGCGCCTTCCACGGTGCAATCATAAACAGCAAAATCACGGCAACCACGCCGCCGATATACGCGCCCAAAATAGGAATCATCGCCGTGACGCCGACCGTAACACTGACAGCGCCGGCGTATTCCAATCCGAGTATCAGCATGCCGACAAAACACAAGCTGCCCAAAATAATCGCTTCGGTTGTCTGCCCAATCAGATAATTGCGGAAGCAGTCCACAATGACACGCACAACGCTGTGCGTCTGTTCGTAGGTCTGTTTCGGCAGATATGCGCGCAGCACGCGGTTTCCCTGTGATAAAATCCGTTCTTTGCCCGCCAGCAAATAGACAGAAAAAGCGATGCTGATGGCGAGTGTTCCCAACGCCTGCAGCATGGTTCCTGTGACGGATAAAATATGCGGAACCACCGCCGCATCCATTTTTCCAAGTCCTGCATGTGCCAAGTCAATCAAATTGCTCAAGTCAATGCGCTGCACGCCGAGCGGTATGGTGATGCGGTCCAGTTCCTGCTGCAAATTGTTCAAATACGCATCCATATTCAAGGCAAAGGTGCGCACACTGTCAATCATCTGCGGAATGACAATGCCGACCACCGCCGCAAGCAGCGCAAAAATAAACAGATAAGCACCCAGAATGCCGACCGCTTTGGCGGACTTCTCGCGCCAGTTTGCCTTTTTTGTCAAGGCATTTTGTATCAGTTTGCTCGGCTGATTGAGCACGAACGCAATCATGATACCCAGTAAAAAGGTGCGGAACAGCTGTGCAATACTGGAAATACCCCGCAGAATCATTCCGCTGCATAAGAGCAGCAACAGCCCCGCAATAAGTATTGTTATCCACCAAATAGATCCCCGATGTTTTTTGTCCAACGGATTCACCGTCCTTTCTGTATATAGTATACCCGTGAAAAAAACAAAAGTCCCGCAATGGGGACTTTGTTTACAATTCTATGAAAAATTTTAACACATATCTAGCAAATTCAGCCTGCTTTTGCACGCAGACGGTCATTTTCCGCCTGCTGTTCTGCCAGATCATCCATCAGCTTCATAATGCGCTGCTTATAGTAATCGGATACTTTTTCAATCATCTCGCAGGTCTGTGCTCTGTCATAGCCGCCAAACAACGTTGTCGGAATGGACAGTTTCATGCTTCCGTCCTCGTCGTACGAAACATAGGTTTCTATCGGGTTGCGCATGCTCGGTTCCTCCTTTGTGCTCTCTTTTTCTCTGTCTGTATCATACCAAGCCTGCGTAAATTTTTCTCCCCATACAATGTAAAGTTTTTGACATGTCCGGTAAAGTTCCCATCAGTTTGCCTGAGGATATAAGAGCGGTCTTGCGATGCGCGCCATAATCGCATGACCGCGTTCGTTGGGATGAATGCCGTCGGAGAAATAACGCTGGTATCCATCCGCTGTATATTTTGGAAATTCACGGGCAAAATCTAAGCACAGCCATCCATTTTCCTTCGCATAACCGCGAATCCAATCCGCCAGCTGCTCCAAATTCTGCGGCAGCGTCCGGATGCCCGGATAGTACGGCGCCCAATCGTTTTCCAGCAGCATATCATAGTCCGGCATCACACAGATTGCCGGAACCACGGCAATGCCGCGCATCGCCGCGCGGTCATACATGGTCTGCAAACGGTCTATGACCGCGCCCAGCCGCTCACCCTCGCTCAGATCATTGACACCGCCCATGATGACCACACGCTCCGGCTGCTCCCGCACGACATGGGCGGAAAACCGGCGCAGCATGCCCGCCGTCGTGTCGCCGTCAATGCCGTGATTGATATTCTTTCCGCGGTGCAGCAGTTCCACCCAGCCTTCTCCGCTGGAAACGCCGTATCCCCGCGTGATGCTGTCTCCGAGAAAAACGGTCTTTTTTTCCTTCATATCCATCCTCTTTTCTTCATCCACTCGAATTTTCGATGTCTTTTCTTGTCACTATGCACAAATGTGCAAAATAAACTTTGTACTTTTGTTCAAATGTTACATTGTTGAATTTGCGCTAAGATTGTGCTATACTAAATGTAACAAAAGAAATCTTTGAAATCTTATACATCTGTCCTTTCACTACGCATACGATTCCATTTATTCTGTGCGTCTTTTGACGAGCAGATTTATAAGATTTTTATGTTTCCGCATGTACTGTTTATTCGGTCTGAAATGAGGTGCTTTCCATGTTACAGCTTAAGACTCCCCTTTCTCCGGCTGAATCTGATCTGCTCCTCAAATGCCTTTCTGATATGGAAAATGATTTGAGAGATCGCCGGACTTGTTCCAAGCAAGATCTTGCCAAACAAACGACCATTGCTTCTGCGAAGCAAAAAGTCGCATCTCACATCTATGACAGCTTTTATCGAGATGAAATCACGCACATGGTCTTTGCTCTGGACTCTCTCACGAGAAAATACCGTGAACAGCTGACGGAAAACATTCCGCCGGCACAGGCAGAAACCGTCGGAGCAGAACTCCGCACGGCTGCCATCGTTCTCTCTAAGCTCAAGCGTGCAAATCCACAGAAATAAGCCTGTTTCAGAACATTTTTTGTTCTATGCCCTCCTTTCTTGCGCAGGTTTTCCCCCCTCCTGCGCAAAGGCGCATCTGTCTTTCCCCTGACAGATGCGCCTTCTTTTTTATATACTCTTGGCAATTGCCACAATCGACTGATAGACCAGCTTTTCAAACCGCGGCGCCACGAGATCTGCATTCTGCTGCACTTCTTCATGCAGCAGCGGCCCGCCGGTCATACCCGCTGCCATATTGGACACGCAGGAAATGCCGCACACGCGCATACCCATATGCCGCGCCGCAATGACTTCACAAGCGGTACTCATGCCGACGGCATCGCCGCCCAGCGTGCGAACCATGCGAATTTCCGCAGGAGATTCAAACTGCGGCCCCGGCAGCTGAACATACACGCCCTCTTGCAGTGGAATATCCTCTTTTCTGGCTGTATTGCGAATGATGCCGCATAGCGTCTTGTCATACGCTTCGGTCATGTCCGGAAAACGAACGCCCAGCTCGTCCATATTCGCGCCGCGCAGCGGAGATGGAATAAACGACGAGATTTGGTCACGAATCAGCATAAAATCGCCCGCATGGAACGACGCATTGACGCCGCCGGAAGCGTTGGTAACCATGAGAATTTCTGCGCCCATCAGCTTCATCAGGCGAATCGGCAGCACAACGTCTGCGATTTCATAGCCCTCATAATAGTGCACACGTCCCTGCATAATGACCACCGGAACGGCACCGACATAGCCAAAGACGTACTGTCCCTTGTGTCCCTCCACCGTCGAGGTCGGGAAGCCTTCGATGGCGTGATAGCTCACAGTCTGCACGATGCGAATGCGGTCAGCGAACGCGCCCAGACCCGTGCCCAGCACCAACGCAAATTTCGGCTGAAAATCCGTCAGCGCCCGCAGGCTTTTATAACATGTTGTCAGTTTCTGATAAACAGGATTCATGTGCTCACATCCTTCTGTGTTGATATATATTTAGTATAGCACATTTTATGGATAAGAGAAAGAACATTCATTCCCCATATTTTTCCCTTCACCGTTCTCGGATAAAGCCGAATGATTTGCCCTTGCCAAGAGGAAAAATAGTCGGTACAATATATGTATCTTTATAGAAGGGATGATGACATGACAGCGCAGGAACAGCGTGCCGCCGCACGCAAATTTGCTGAGGACTGGAATGGACGCGGTGACGAAAAGCAGGATACACAGGTATTCTGGATTGCGTTATTGCAGCACGTATTCGGTGTGGAACGTCCAACTGAGTTCATTCAATTTGAGAAAACCGTGCAATTGAGCCACAAAAGTTTTATTGACGGATATATTCCACAGACAAAAGTTTTAATTGAGCAAAAAGGCAAGGACATCAAGCTAAAGCATGCCTATCGGCAGTCGGATGGTTCTTCCCTCACACCATACCAGCAGGCGCAGAGATATGCAGGCTATTTGCCATATGAAGAACGTCCACGCTGGATTATTGTCTGTAATTTTCAGGAATTTAATTTATACGACACCAATTATCCAAACGGAGAGCCGGAAGTTATTCGTTTGTCCGACCTAGAAAAAGAATATCATCGGCTGGCATGCATTGTGAACGAAAACAGTAAGGCGGTCAAAAAGGAAATGGAAGTCTCCATCGCCGCCGGTGAAATTGTCGGCAAGCTGTACAATGCCTTGCTCCGTCAGTACAACAATCCGGAGGATGAGGAAAGTCTAAAAAGTCTGAACGTGCTGTGTGTTCGTCTGGTATTCTGCTTATATGCGGAAGATGCAGAAATATTTGGTTCCCGCAACATGTTTCTGAATTACCTACAAGAATTTGACACGCGGCACATGCGGAAGGCACTGATTGAATTATTTCAAGTGCTGGACACCAAACCAGAGGAACGCGACCCATATTTAGAGCCGGAGCTTGCCGCTTTCCCCTATGTCAACGGCGGATTATTCGCCAAAGAGGACATTGAAATTCCGCAGTTTACAGAGGAAATTTGCGAATTACTGCTCGAAAAAGCCAGTGCGGATTTTGATTGGTCTGACATTAGCCCGACCATTTTCGGTGCGGTATTTGAAAGCACACTGAATCCGGAGACCCGCCGAAAGGGCGGTATGCATTATACCTCAATTGAGAACATTCACAAGGTCATTGACCCGCTGTTTCTCGATGATTTACGCGCAGAGCTGAACGAAATTCAGCAAATCCAAGTAGATAAAACGCGAAAACAAAAACTGGAAGCGTATCGGGACAAGCTGTCTCAGCTGACATTTCTCGATCCCGCCGCGGGAAGCGGAAATTTTTTGACGGAAACCTATCTGTGCCTGCGCCGTTTGGAAAATCAGGCATTGCGTCTCCTGTCCGACCAGTTGGTCATGGGCGATACCATCAACAATCCGATTAAAGTCTCGATTCAGCAATTTTACGGCATTGAAATCAATGACTTTGCTGTGACAGTCGCTAAAACGGCTCTCTGGATTGCGGAAAGTCAGATGCTCAAGGAAACTGAGGATATTATCAGCCACACCATTGATTTCCTTCCGCTCAAGTCCTATGTCAATATTGTGGAAGCAAACGCCCTCCGCATGGATTGGGAAACCGTTGTCCCGAAAAATCGCCTGAATTATATCATGGGCAACCCACCGTTTGTGGGCTACTCTTTACAGAGTAAAGAACAAAAGTCTGATATTCTTTCTATTTATATTGACGAAAAGGGCAAGACATATAAAACTGCCGGAAAAATTGATTATGTCTCTGGCTGGTACTGGAAAGCTGCTCAGCTCATGCAAAATACAACCATTCGCACCGCATTTGTATCTACCAACTCAATTACCCAAGGAGAACAGGTTGCAGGTGTTTGGAAACCGCTATACGACCGTTTTGGTATCCATATTGATTTTGCGCATCGAACATTTATCTGGGATAGCGAAGCGAATATGAAAGCCCATGTGCATTGCGTCATTGTCGGCTTTAGCTGTGCTGTCAACGAAAAACCTCGTATGCTGTTTACCGGAAACCGAATGCAAATCGTAAATAATATCAATGCTTATTTAATTGATGCTCCGGATATATTCATCACTAATCTTAACAAACCACTTTCAGTTATCCCCGAAATGACTACGGGAAATCGTCCTGCTGATGGTGGGCATCTTATCATCGAAGATAATGAATACGAAGAATTTATTTCTTCTGAACCAAATGCCAAAAAATATATTAAGCGTTTAGTTGGATCTACCGAATTTATTAACAATAAAAAGCGTTGGTGTTTATGGCTGGTTGGCGTTTCCCCCATTGAGTTGCGAAAAATGCCAAAAGTTATGGAACGCATTGAATTGTGCAGACAAGACAGACTATCTGGTGCAGCAGATAGGCAAAAATTAGCATCAACTCCTTCGTTGTTTAGAGAAACTAAAAATCCTCAAAGCTTTATTTTAATGCCTAAAGTAAGTTCTGAAAAAAGAAAGTATATTCCAGCCGGATTTCTTGACGAGAATACAATATCTACAGACTTGAATTTTATTATTCCAGAAGCTACTCTATATCATTTTGGTGTTCTTGAGTCCAACATTCATATGGCGTGGATGCGCTCCGTATGCGGAAGATTAAAAAGCGACTACCGCTATTCTGCCAATATTGTCTACAACAACTTCCCTTGGCCGGATGCAACGGATGCGCAGAAGGCAAAGATTGAACAGACGGCGCAGGGCATTTTAGACGCGAGAGCCTTATATCCCGACAGCAGTTTAGCGGACTTATATGACGAACTGACCATGCCGCCGGAGCTTCGCAAGGCACACCAGAAAAATGACCAAGCAGTTTTAGCGGCTTACGGCATCAAGAAAGGTGATGCCGCTTATTCCAGCGAAAGCGCTTGTGTCGCGGAGCTGATGCGCCGGTATCAAGCCTTGACGGAGACGTAATTTTGACTTACTGAATGGTTTCCCTCTCAGGCACGTCTGCACGATTTGCCCTTGCCAAGAGGAAAAATAGTCGGTACAATATACGGAGTATTCTAACATTGGAAAGGACTCCTATGAACATTACTGAAACGCTCGCGCAGGAGCTGAACCTGCGCCCAGAATATGTGGAAAACGTCATTTCCCTGCTCGACGAGGGCAATACCATCCCATTCATCGCGCGATACCGCAAGGAAATGCACGGCTCGATGGACGATCAGGTCATTCGTCAGCTGTCCGACCGCGCGACCTATCTGCGCGGCTTGGAAAAGCGCAAAGAGGACGTCATGCACGCCATTTCGGAGCAGGGCAAGCTGACCGATGCGCTGAAAAAATCCATTGAAAGCGCCGATACACTGACGGCTGTTGAGGATTTGTACCTGCCATTCCGCCCGAAGCGCAAGACGCGCGCGTCTGCCGCCCGTGCCAAAGGCTTGGAGCCGCTGGCAACCCGCCTGATTGTTGGCACCAAGCAGTCGGTCGAAGAACTGGCACAGGAATTCGTGTCCACAGAGCAAGAGGTAAACACGTGGCAGGATGCTTTATCCGGCGCCATGGATATTCTCGCTGAAGACTGCTCGGTCAACGCGGCGCTGCGCGGCCATCTGCGCGCACTGATTCGCAACACCGGTGAGCTGGTTTCCTCCGGCAAGGAAGTAGAAAAGACCGTCTATGAAAAATACGGCGCATTTTCCAGCCCGATTCGCCGCATCCAGAGCCATCAGGTGCTTGCGCTCAACCGCGGCGAACGCGAAAAGCTGCTCAAAGTGGAGCTCGTCTGTGACGACGAATCAGCATTGCAGCTGATTTGCCGCTCCGTATTCCGCAAGCCGCATCCATATGAAAAGCAGCTGACCGAAATGGCACAGGATGCTTGGAAGCGTCTGTTATTCCCGTCTCTCAGCCGCGAAATCCGCAAGGAACTGACCGACACGGCAAACGAACAGTCTATTGCAACCTTTGCACTTAATCTGCGTCCGCTGCTCATGCAGCCGCCAATTAAAAACCATGTCGTACTCGGCTTTGACCCCGGCTACCGCATGGGCTGCAAGCTAGCCGTTGTCGATGCGACCGGCGCGGTTTTGGACACCGCTGTCATTTATCCGACCATGTCCAAAAAGTCGATTCCGGAAGCCAAGCAAACCATGCAGCGCTTGTGTGAGAAAAACAATGTCACCTGCATTGCGCTCGGCAACGGCACGGCGAGCCGCGAATCCGAACAATTCTTGACAGAATTCATCCGTGAAAGTGGCCTGCCAATTCAGTACATGGTTGTCAGTGAGGCGGGCGCTTCGGTTTACTCCGCATCCAAGCTCGCCGCGCAGGAATTTCCGGATTTTGATGTCAATCTGCGCTCTGCGGTATCTATCGCCCGCCGGTTGGAGGACCCGCTCGCAGAGCTGGTCAAAATTGACCCGAAGGCCATCGGCATCGGACAGTATCAGCATGACATGCCGCAGGCACGCCTGTCGCAGGCGCTGGACGGCGTTGTCGAGGACTGTGTAAATGCCGTCGGCGTCGATTTGAACACTGCCTCTCCGTCTCTGCTCGAACACATCGCGGGCATTTCTCCGGCAATTGCCAAGAATATTGAGGCATATCGTCAGGAAAACGGCGCGTTTACCTCGCGCAAGCAGCTGCTCAAGGTTGCCAAACTCGGCCCCAAGGCATTTGAACAGTGTGCAGGCTTCCTGCGCGTCGCAGAGAGCAAGGAAGTCCTCGACCGCACCGCGGTACATCCGGAATCGTATCCGGCAGCAAAGACGCTGCTGTCTCTGTGCGGCTACACGGAGCAGGATGTTGCCGAACGCCGGTTGTCTGATTTGAACGACCGCATCAAAAAAGAGGGCAAATCCCAGCTGGCACAGCGCTGCGGTATCGGCGTGCCGACCTTGAACGACATTGCAGCAGAGCTGCAAAAGCCGGGCCGCGACCCGCGCGACGAGCTGCCTGCTCCGCTGCTGCGTTCTGCAGACGTCATGACGCTGGGTCAGCTCAAGCCGGGCATGGAGATCGTCGGAACCGTCCGCAATGTGTGTGATTTCGGTGCTTTTGTCGATATTGGCGTGCACGAGGACGGTCTGGTTCACATTTCCCAGCTGTCCGACAAGTTTGTCAAGCATCCGTCCGACATTGTCAGCGTTGGAGACGTCGTGAAAACTGTGGTGCTGTCTGTGGATACAGACAGAAAGCGCATCAGTCTTTCCATGCGCGGCATCAAGCAGCATTAAATTTTCATAAAAAATGAGGGAGAGCCGCTTTGGCTCTCCCTTTTGCTTTGCTTTTTTACTTGCACGCCTTGAGGACGCCAAGAATAAAGTTCCACGTGCGCTGTACCGACGGAATGGACAAGCGCTCGCGTGTCGTGTGAATTTCTTCAATGTCCGGTCCAAACGAGATGGCATCCAAGTCCGGCAGCTTGCCGGCAAGCAGACCGCACTCCAGACCCGCGTGAATGGCTTGAATTTTTGGCGCTTCGCCGTATTGCTCGGTGTATACCTGCGTCATAATGCGGCGCAGCTTAGATTCCTTGCGGTATTCCCAAGCCGGATACTCGCCGTTAATTTCTGCGCCGCCGCCATAGCGCGCCATCAGGTCAGCCAGCTGTTCCATCAGTGCGTCCTTTTCCGCATTGATGGAGCTGCGCACAGAGAACGTCATATGCACGCCGCGGAAGTCGGTCTTTAAGATACCCAAATTCAACGATGTCTGCACCAGACCTTCGATTTCCTGACTCATCGCCTGTACGCCGTTGGGCAGCTGACTCATGACAGCCAGTGTATTTCTGCGGCAGTCTCCGAACATGACCTCATGGCTATCTATGCCGATTTCCTGCACGGAAACGGCAATTTCCGGATCGTTTTCGCCGAACTCTTCTCTCCATGCGTTCTGGGTCTTTGCGGCATACGCACACAGCTCCTCCAAATAATCCGGAGAGATAATCATATCCGCTGTGCTTTCGCGCGGAATTGCGTTGTCCTTGAGGCCTCCATCCACGGTACACAGCGCATACGGATATTCCTTGTCCAGCTCGTTCAGGAATCGTCCGAGCAGGACATTGGCGTTCGCTCTGCCCTTGTCAATTTCCGTGCCCGAATGACCGCCGCGCAGGCCGTGAATCTTGACCGTGACGCGCAGACCTTTTTTGACACTCCACATCATCGGAATCGAGCAAGATACCGTTGCGCCGCCCGCGCAGCTCGTGAGCAGAACGCCTTCTTCTTCCGAATCAATATTGAGCAGACGGCGGCCGCCAATCTGTCCCAAATCAATGGATGCCGCGCCGAGCATGCCAATTTCTTCATCAACCGTCAGAATAACTTCGAGCGGCGGATGCTGGATGCTGGCATCATCGAGAATCGCCAGCGCATACGCGACAGCGATGCCGTCATCGCCGCCCAGTGTCGTCTGATCTGCCCAAACCCATTCGCCATCGGTTTGAAGGCGCAGACCTTGTTTTTCCATATCCAAATCGCAGTCCGGTGTTTTCTCGCACACCATATCCAGATGTCCCTGCAAAATGACAGGCTGGGCGTGTTCCATGCCCGCAGACGCCGGTGCAAATATAATGACGTTGTTGTTTTCGTCCTGTATATAGCGCAGACCGCGCTGTTCTGCGAATTTCACACAGAAATCGCTAATCGCCTTTGTGTTGCGCGAGCCGTGCGGAATTGCACACAGCTGCTCAAAAATTGCAAACACACCTTCCGGTTGCAGCTTATTCAAAACAGACATTTTGATTCAACTCCTTTTGTTGTATGCTCTATCATACCACGTTATGAGAAAAAGGGAAAGTATCTTGTATGTTCTATCCGCAGCAGGCGTACAGCCGCTTGCAGATTTCCTCTGCACGGCTGACTTCCAGCGAAGAAAAGTTCATGACATAGATATTTTGCACGTGTTCCGGTGCATCTCCATAATAATATGCAGACAGCGGCACAAGCTTGATGCTCTTGGAACGCGCCCGCGCAATGACGGTTTCCTGCGGGACATCCGTGCGCAGCGTCAGCAAAAAGTGAAAGCCTGCTTCCGAGCCGGAAATCTCCGCCATGTCCTGCAGTCTGCTGCTGTGCAGTGCTTCGAGAAACATATCCCGTTTTTTCCGGTAATGGCTGCGCAGACGATTGACATGCGATTCAAATTTTCCTTCTTCAATAAAGCGCGCCAGCGTGTATTGCTCAAAATTTGAGACTGTGCACGAATAAAAAGACAGATTCTCATAGAACGGTTTCAACAGCGGCTGCGGCAAAATCATATAGCTGATGCGCACGGTTGAGCACAGCGTTTTCGTAAATGTATTCATATAAATGACTTTGCCGGACATGTCAATGCTGTGCAGCGTTGGAATCGGCTGACCACTCAGGCGCAGTTCGCTGTCGTAATCGTCCTCGATGATATACCGTCCGTCTTTGCGCGATGCCCACGCGAGCAGCTCATACCGCCTGCTGATTGGCATGACAATGCCGGTCGGGTACTGGTGTGACGGCGTGATATGCACAATATCCGCTCCGGCGCGTTCCAGCTCCGGCACCTGTACTCCCGCCTCGTCCATGGAAATGCGCGCACACGGTACATGATAGCTGTTATAAATGCGTTCCGGCTTGCGGTAGCCGGGATTTTCCACGGCATACATGCGGTCGCTGCCGAGCAATTGAATGAGCAGCCCATATAAATACTCGGTTCCCGCGCCAATGATAATCTGCTCCGGCCGCACAGACATGCCGCGGAAGTCCTTGAGATACTGCGCAATGCTTTCGCGCAGCGCAAAAATGCCGCCGCACGGCGAATTTGTCATGAGCTGTACGCGGCTGTCGTTGAGAATTTCCCGAATCACCTTTGACCAGATTGTAAACGGAAACAGGTCAGAAGACGTTTGGTTGCTGGAAAAGTCGGCGAAATACGAGCTGTCTCCGCCGGTGAGCGGGATTTTCTCCTCGGAAAATGCCGGTATCTCTTTTTGCGGCTGTGCAGTCAAATTGCTGAAATCTGCGACATAAAACCCGCGTTTTGGGATGGAATAGATGTATCCCTCTGCAATCAATTGTGCATATGCGTTTTCTACGGTAACGACACTGACGCCGAGGTTGGACGCAAACGTGCGCTTGGACGGCAATCTCTCTCCCGGCTTGAGCGTGCCGTGCAAAATATCTCGTTTGATGCTTTTGCACAGGTAAGCATACAGCGAATCTGACCCGCTGTTCATGAGATTATAGGTAATCACAGCTGCTCCTTTCTGCAAACTGACCTGACTGAATATCTTCAAATTGAGCATTTTCTTCATGCCACAACAGCATTATACTGGGTGACATCCAAAAAGTAAAGACCTTGAGGAGGTTCATCATCATGGAAAACAGATACCAGTTAAATAAAGAGTTGGCACAGATGCTCAAGGGCGGCGTTATTATGGACGTCACCACACCGGAGCAGGCAAGAATTGCCGAGCAGGCAGGCGCGTGCGCAGTCATGGCACTGGAGCGCATTCCGGCGGACATCCGCGCAGCGGGCGGCGTGTCGCGCATGAGTGACCCGAAGATGATTCGCGGCATTCAGGAGGCTGTTTCCATTCCGGTCATGGCAAAGTGCCGCATCGGTCACTTTGTCGAGGCGCAGGTGCTCGAAGCGATTGAAATCGACTACATTGACGAGAGCGAAGTGCTTTCTCCGGCAGATGATGTATATCACATTGACAAGACCCAGTTCAAGGTACCGTTTGTATGCGGTGCACGCGATTTGGGCGAGGCGCTGCGCCGCATTGAGGAGGGCGCATCCATGATCCGCACCAAGGGCGAGCCGGGCACCGGCGACGTCGTACAGGCGGTTCGTCACATGCGCGCCATGAATGCAGAAATCCGCCGCGTGCAGAATCTGCGCGCAGATGAGCTGTTCGAGGCAGCCAAGCAGCTGCAGGTACCGGTAGAGCTGCTGCGTTATGTGCATGAAAACGGCAGACTGCCGGTTGTCAACTTCGCAGCAGGCGGCGTGGCAACACCGGCGGATGCTGCGCTGATGATGCAGCTGGGCGCAGAAGGCGTGTTCGTCGGTTCCGGTATCTTTAAGTCCGGCAATCCGGAAAAGCGCGCCGCAGCCATCGTGCAGGCTGTCACCAACTACACCGATGCCAAGCTGATTGCCAAGCTGTCTGAAGATCTGGGAGAAGCTATGGTCGGCATCAACGAAAGCGAAATTGCCCTGCTGATGGCGGAAAGAGGCAAGTAATATGGCAGTAGGCATTCTGGCATTACAGGGCGCATTTGCCGAACATGCCGCCGTGCTGGACAGACTCGGTGTGCCGCATTTTGAAATTCGGCAGAAGCGGGACTTGGAACAGCCGATGGACCGGCTGATTCTGCCGGGCGGCGAGAGTACCGTCATGCGCAAGCTGCTCGGCGAACTGGATTTGTTCGAACCGCTCAGACAGCGCATTGCGGACGGCATGCCGGTATTTGGCACGTGTGCAGGGCTGATTTTGCTCGCCAAGCAGGTGGACGGCGGCACGCCGTGCTTTGCAACCATGGATATTTCCGTCAAGCGCAATGCCTATGGCAGACAGCTCGGCAGCTTTCGCACCGCGCAAACCTTTGGCAAGCTGGGCACGCTTCCCATGACGTTTATCCGCGCGCCGTATATCGCGGCTGTGCACGGCGATGCGCAAATTTTGGCATCGGCAGACGGCAACATTGTCGCCGCGCAGCAAGACAAACAGCTCGTCACGGCATTTCATCCGGAATTGGATGAAAGCACGGCGATTCATGAATATTTTCTGCAAATACAGTAATGCAGACACAAAAAAATGCTTCTCTATGCGCTAGAGAAGCATTTTTAATTTCCGTTTTTACAGCGTGCCCTTGGTGGACAGCACATCCGTAATGCGTTCGTCATACATGGTTGCAGCGTCCAGCGCTTTGGCAAACGCCTTGAACATCGCTTCCATGATATGATGATTGTTGGAGCCGTACAGCACCTTGATATGCAGGTTCATCGCAGCGCCATACGATACGGCATAGAAAAACTCTCGTGCCATTTCGGTATCCATATCGCCGCAGCGATCCGCCGTAAACTCGCCGTCAAACACCAGATACGGACGGCCGGACAAATCTACCGCGCACAGCACCAGTGCTTCATCCATTGGCAGAATGCAGGAGCCATAGCGCTTGATTCCCTTTTTATCGCCAACCGCCTCGCGGATGGCGTTACCGAGGACAATGCCGGTATCTTCGATGGTATGATGACAATCCACCTCTAAATCCCCTTTTACCTTGAGGTCAACGTCAAACAACCCATGGCGGGTAAAGCCATTCATCATATGATCGAAGAACCCAACGCCGCTGTCAATATCGGCCTTGCCAGTTCCGTCCAAATTCAGCGCCAGCTTGATTTTGGTTTCGTTTGTATTGCGTTCTATTGTGCTCGTGCGTGCCATACAGGAAGCCTCCTTGAGATAAAACTGGTTTTATTATACCAGCCCTTTCGGCATCGCGCAACAGCTTGTCATTCCGAGATGGGGAAGCCGGTCAGAGGAAACAGCTGGGCGCCAATGTTCATATCCAGCTCCAGCATGCCATCCTCCAGCACGCCCTGCGCGTGAAACGGAACCTCCTCTTCTCTGAGCCAAACGGTTCCGTAAAAATCTCTTTTGTCATCCATGATATATCCATCTGTGATGTTGGTTCCCCGCCCCATCATCGTGATATGTCCCGTCAATCCGCATTCGGTCTGACATAAATCCAAGGTTCCGGACAGCAAACCAACCGGACTGTCAAAGAAAATATTGTATTTTTCCATCGTCATTTACGCCATCTCCTCTCTCCTTATGTAATATATATATTTATATTACTTGTTTTTTTGAGTAACTGCAAGAAACTTTTTGTAAACAACTCACCTGTATTTGTAAACTTTCCTCTTGTCTAACCGGATTTTCGTGCCGTATAATAGAAACAAAAAAGAAACAGGAGGTCTGCTGCATGGCAAAAAAGGATGCCCGCAACACCAAAGGGCGCATCGTCGATGCCGCATGGTCGCTATTTTACGAAAAAGGATATGAGGGGACAACAATCGAGGAAATCGTCGAGCGTTCCGAAACATCCAAAGGCTCTTTCTACCACTATTTCGACAGCAAGGACGCCTTGCTCTCCTCCCTCTCCTACTTGTTTGACGCCAAGTACGAACAGCTCATGCAAGACATGGATCCGGAGATGAACAGCTTTGACAAGCTCATGTATCTCAATCACGAGCTGTTTCTCATGATTGAAAACAGCGTGCCGATGGATCTGCTCGCGCAGATGTATTCCTCTCAGCTCATCACCTACGGAGACCGCCATCTGCTCAATCAGAGCCGCACCTACTACCGCGTGCTTCGCCGCATCGTCATCGAGGGACAAAACCGCAGGCAGCTGCGCACGGACGTTTCCGTCAATGAAATCATCAAGGCTTATGCGATGCTCGAGCGGGCGATGATATATGACTGGTGTATCTGCAACGGAGATTACTCTTTGTATCAGTATTCCGGTACAGAACTCCCGTTGTTTTTACGTGCGTATAAAGCCCAATAATTCGATTGTTTCTCACGCATTCTGCAAACAGTGCGTTTTCTTTTGTGCGTGTAGTACAAACTTTATTCTAGTATTCGTTCTATATTTCCGTTTGGTCTTTTCTATGCTAGAATAAAAAGGTATGATACTTTCACAAAAGGAGTACGAAACATGTCTAACGTTATCATTGTCCTTGCGATCGTTGTTTACCTCGCAATGATGCTGTACATCGGTTTCATTATGTCCAACAAGAATAAGAACACCGATGACTTTTACTTAGGCGGCCGAAAGCTCGGACCGCTGGTTACCGCCATGAGCGCGGAAGCCTCTGATATGAGCAGCTGGCTGCTCATGGGTCTGCCGGGCGTTGCCTACTTAACCGGCATCGCAGATGCCACTTGGACGGCAATCGGCCTTGCCATCGGCACCTATCTCAACTGGCTGCTCGTGGCACGCCGTATTCGTGTGTACACCCACACCACCAATTCCATCACGATTCCGGACTTCTTCGCGGATCGCTACGGTGACAAAAAGCACATTCTTTCTTCCGTTGCCGCTGTCATCATCATCATTTTCTTCATTCCGTACACTGCTTCCGGCTTTGCTGCCTGCGGCAAGCTGTTTAATCAGCTGTTCGGTGTGAACTACATGCTCGCCATGATTGTCAGCGCGGCAATCATTGTCGGTTACTGTGCACTGGGCGGCTTTTTGGCGGCCAGCACCACGGATTTGATTCAGTCCATTGTTATGACGATTGCCATTGTAGTCGTTGTTATCTACGCAACACATATGGCTGGCGGCATAGACGCCGTGCTCACCAACGCGCGTGCGCTGCCTGGCTATCTGAGCCTGACCAGTGTATATGATCCGGAGTCCGGTTCGGCTTCCGCTTACGGCGCACTGACTTCGTTCTCCATGCTGGCATGGGGTCTCGGCTACTTTGGCATGCCGCACGTTCTGCTGCGCTTCATGGCAACCGAGGACGACAAGAAAATCAAGACATCCCGCCGTATTGCAACCGTATGGGTTGTGATTTCCATGGCTGTTGCCGTATTTATCGGTATTGCCGGTCTGGGCATGACCAAGGCTGGCGCACTGCCGGTACTGGCTGATCCGGAGCGCATCATCATTACTGTTGCACAGCTCATCAGCAGCCACGGTGTTCTCGCCGCTGTCATCGCCGGCGTGATTATGGCAGGCATTCTGGCAGCTACCATGTCCACAGCGGACTCTCAGCTGCTCGCCGCCTCCTCCAGCTTCTCGCAGAATCTGCTGCAGGATCTGTTCGGCATCAAACTGACCCAGAAGCAGAGCATTCTGGCAGCTCGTCTGACCGTTGTTGTCATCGCGATTATCGCGGTATTCCTGGCACGCAATCCGGACAGCTCGGTATTTAAGATTGTATCGTTTGCTTGGGCAGGCTTCGGCGCAACCTTCGGCCCGATTGTTCTGCTGGCACTATTCTGGAAGCGTTCCACCCTGCAGGGTGCGCTGTCCGGTATGGTTGTCGGAGGCATCATGGTATTTGTCTGGAAGTTCCTGATTGCACCGATTGGCGGCGTCTTTGGCATTTATGAGCTGCTGCCGGCCTTTGTTCTGGCGCTTCTGGTTAATGTCATCGTCAGCCTCGCTACACCGGCTCCGGACGCAGATGTTCTTGCGACCTTTGACGAAGTAAACGCACGTCTGGCAGGCAAAAAATAACTTCACATTGTACAAATCTCCTGATTTTTCAGGGGATTTGTTATTTTTTCTCATCTTTGTCGAATTGGCTCGATAATCTGAGTCTGTTGATTCTCGTCATTTTTAATGCAAAGAAACAGTGCTTAAATGCAAGCAATTCGCCAATTTTTTACGGAAATGTACAACAAATTACAAAGAATTTGACGCAAGTATTTTTTGTCGATGCGGCATTTTCCGTGATTTTTTTGTACAACTCCGTTCTTGTTCCATTTTTTAAATTCTATTATAGTATACGTAACGAACAATAAACATTTAAAAAAGGGGATTTATTTATGTTATCGCTCACTCGTATCCTGATTGCATCCGATGATTCTGTGTTCACCCGTGCACTCTCATCCGCAATCGAGTCCTCAGCACAACTGTCAATCACCGGTATCTATTCTTCCGGCGATGGATTAACCGATACGATTCTACACGAACAGCCGGACGCCTTGCTGATTGATCTGATGATTCCCGGCATCAACGCCTTCTCGCTGCTCAAGGAGCTGCACGATTTGCCGGCGGAACAATGTCCCGCCATCTTCGTTCTCTCCTCCTTCGCCTCGCCGCATACGGTAGCGGAATGTGACCGGCTGGGTGTCAGCTTCTTTCTTCGCAAGCCCGTCGACCTGCAGGCTCTTGTAGAACTGATTACGCGATACGGCTGCGTTCCGCGGCGGTTTTCGTCGGACAGCCAGCAGCCCTCCGCGCACGATATCTCGCGCCGCGTCACCCAGATTATCAGCAGTCTGCAATTGCCAGCTCATGTCGCCGGTTACCGCTATGCCCGAGAGTGCATTCTTATGACGCTGGAAGATCCTTCTGTAGCGGATTCCGTCACCAAGATTTTGTATCCGGCTGTCGCACGGAAATATCACACGACATGGACCAGCGTAGAACGAGACATCCGAAACGCTGTGGAAATTGCTTGGAAGCGCTCCGGCGGGCGCATGGCCGGCTTCAGCTCGATGCGCCGCCCGCCAAATCGCGAGCTGATTCTAACCATTGCAGACCGCGTGCGCTATGAGCTGCATCTGGACAATCATCGGGAACTCGCGGACGAGGCATAACTCCAACATTTTCTCATGTACTTTTTCGGCAATCTATGGTATAGTTATGGTATCATTGGTGCGCAGACGGAAGCCCGCTTCCCACTGCAAACCGCTGCTGCCTGCACATGGACTGCCCCGCAAGATGGATTCTCACGGGAAAGACGGATGTGAACAACAAGCTCGTTGCATCCCTGCGCAGACGCGCAGGGATGTTTTTTTTGATCAGGAGGAATGTATCATGGAAGAAACCCGCGTTGCGATTCTCGCCATCGTTGTAGAAAGTCCGGAACACATCGATCAGCTCAACGAGATTCTGCACGAGTATCGAGACTACATCATCGGCAGAATGGGTCTGCCGTATGAAAAGCGCCACATCTCGCTTATCAGCGTTGCTGTGGATGCACCGGCTTCTATTGTCAGTGCAATGTCCGGAAAAATCGGTATGCTGGACGGTGTGACGGCAAAATCCGTTTATTCCAAGCTGTAAGAGAGGGAAATTACTATGTATAATGTCATGTCGCCAAAGGCTGAGGAATTCATCAGCGATGAGGAAATCCGTGCCTGTCTCGCCTACGCAGAAAAGAACAAAAACAACCGCGCGGTCATCGAACAGATTCTCGAAAAGGCCGCCAAAATGAAGGGCATCTCGCACAAAGAAGCGCTCGTCCTGCTCGACTGTGAGTTGGACGATGAAAATGAGAAAATTTATACGCTTGCCCGCAAAATCAAAGAGGAATTTTACGGAAATCGCATCGTCATGTTCGCGCCGCTGTATCTGTCCAACTACTGCATCAACGGCTGTGAATACTGTCCTTATCACGCCAAAAACCACCATATTCCGCGCAAAAAGCTGACACAGGATGAAATTCGCCAAGAGGTTATCGCGCTGCAGGACATGGGACACAAGCGTTTGGCGCTGGAAGCCGGCGAAGATCCGATTCACAACCCGCTGGAGTATATTTTGGAGTCGATTCAGACCATTTACAGCATCAAGCACAAAAACGGCGCGATTCGCCGCGTCAACGTCAACATCGCCGCAACAACCGTTGAAAACTATCGAAAGCTCAAAGAGGCAGGCATCGGCACCTATATTCTGTTTCAGGAGACGTATAACAAAAAGTCCTATGAACAGCTGCATCCGTCCGGTCCGAAATCGGATTATGCCTATCACACCGAGGCCATGGATCGCGCCATGGACGGCGGCATTGACGATGTCGGCTTGGGCGTGCTGTTCGGTCTCAACAACTACCGCTATGATTTCACCGGCATCATCATGCACGCAGAGCATCTCGAAGCCTACAAGGGCGTCGGCCCGCACACCATCAGCGTTCCGCGCGTGCGCCGCGCCGATGACATTGATCCAGATGTCTTTGACAACGGCATTTCCGACGACACCTTTGCAAAAATCGTCGCCTGTATCCGCATCGCTGTTCCGTACACCGGCATGATTGTCTCCACCCGCGAGAGTCAGGCAAGCCGCGAACGCGTGCTGCATTTAGGCATCTCACAGATCAGCGGCGGTTCCCGCACAAGCGTCGGCGGCTACACCGAGCAGGAGCGTCCGGAAGATACCACCCAGTTTGAGGTCGATGACCGCCGCACACTGGATGAAGTCGTGCACTGGCTGATGGATCTCGGCTATGTACCGAGCTTCTGCACGGCATGCTACCGCGCCGGAAGAACCGGTGACCGCTTCATGTCTCTGCTCAAGAGCAAGCAGATTGTGAACTGCTGTCATCCGAACGCTCTGATGACGCTCAAGGAATATCTGGAGGATTACGCGTCTCCGGATACCCGCGCCGTCGGCGAAGCGCTCATCCAAAAGGAGCTGCGCACAATCCCGAATGAAACCGTACGGGAAAAAGCAACAGCATACATCGAAAACATCCACGAAGGTCAGCGCGATTTCCGCTTCTGATTTTCAAGCATATTCCAGTCCCGCAGGCGCGCCGTCATGTGTCTGCGGGATTTTTTTACTTTTGCATGATTGCCGTCACGCCGTGCAGAAACGCGTTGCACCATCCGGCACGTTTTTATGCAAAATGCCCGATTTATTTTGTAACTTCTCATTTTCTGGGCTTTTTCTGGTTGATTTTATTGCAAATTCTTATATCATGCGGTAAAATAGAACCAACACGATCTATGTTGTTTTCGTACATTTTTGTATCTCATGAATGAGGAGTGAGTCGATTTGAGCAGATTAAGTCTTGACACCCCAAATCAGGCGCAGACTGTCGTAGAAAGTCTGTACAAGGATTTGGAACGCCGCATTGCGGCCAGCCCTCCGGGACTATGTCCGGTGGATATTTCTCTCGGTTTCCTAAAGCTGTGCCACGCACAGACCTGCGGCAAATGCGCCCCGTGCCGCATCGGACTCGGCCAGCTTGCCAACCTGATGGATGACGTACTGAGCGAGCGCGCAACACTGGAAACCATTGACCGCATCGAGCGCACAGCCCGCACCATTTTGGAAACCGCAGACTGCGCCATTGGCTATGAAGCTGCCGGCATGGTGCTGCGCGGCGTGCAGGGCTTCCGCGACGATTACGAGGAGCACGTACGCAACAACCGCTGTACCAGCGGTTTGACGCAGCCGGTTCCATGCGTTGCCCTGTGTCCGGCTCACGTGGATATTCCGGGCTACATCGCACTGGTGCGCGCCGGTCGCTGCGAGGACGCCGTTAAACTCATCCGCAAGGACAATCCGTTCCCGACCGCCTGCGCATTTATCTGTGAGCACCCGTGTGAGGCGCGCTGCCGCAGAAACATGGTGGATGACGCCGTCAACATCTGCGGCATCAAGCATTACGCGGTCACCCACGCGCTGCACGTCGCACCGGTTGCCAATCAGCCGTCTACAGGCAAGCGCGTTGCCATCATCGGCGGCGGTCCGTGCGGCTTGAGCTGTGCATTCTATCTGCAGCTGATGGGTCACCAGACGGTTGTTTACGAACAGCGTCCGAAGCTGGGCGGCATGCTGCGTTACGGCATTCCGCGCTATCGTCTGCCGGAAGATATGCTGCAAAACGATATTGATGTCATTCTCAGCACCGGTGTTGAGGTACATACCGATATTTCCGTCGGCAAGGACATTCAGGTTGCCGACATTGAGCGCGAATACGATGCGGTTCTGCTGTGCATCGGCGCCCATGTAGATCGCAAGGTCGGCATTCCGGGCGAGGACAGCAACGGCGTTGTTTCTGCTGTTGCCATGCTGCGCGCCATCGGTGAAGGCAATCCGCCGGATCTGACCGGCAAGCGCGTCTGCGTCATCGGCGGCGGCAATGTTTCCATGGATGCCAGCCGCACCGCCATTCGTCTGGGTGCGTCCAACGTCACAACGGTTTACCGCCGTCGTGTAGACGATATGACTGCTCTGTCCGATGAAATCGCGGAAGCCGCAGCAGAAGGCGTTACCATTTTGCCGCTGCAGGCACCGCTGCGCATCGAGCACGATGACGAGGGCAATGTCACGGCTCTCATCACGCAGCCGCAGCACATTGGTCCGGTCGGCAAGGACGGCAGACCGCGCCCGATCAAGGCCACCAAGGAAGAAAATGTCATCCCGTGCGACATTGTCATCGTCGCCATTGGTCAGGGCATCGACTCCAGAGCATTTGCTGCCGCCGGCATCGCGGTCAACCGTGAGCGCTTCTCTGCCCTGCCGGACAGCATCGTAGAAGGCAGCACCAAGACGTTTGCAGGCGGCGACGCCGTAACCGGCCCATCTACCGTTATCCGCGCCATTGCCGCCGGTAAAGTTGCCGCTGCAAATATTGACAACTTCCTCGGCTACAATCATGTCATTCACGCCGCTGTCGAGGATATTCCGGAGGCACCGCTGTCTCCGACAACCGCCTGCGGCCGCGTCAACATCCGTACTCGTCCGGCATGTGAATGCGTTGATAACTTTGACGACATCAAGGAAGGCATGACCGAAGAGGAGGTCCTGCAGGAATCTTCCCGCTGCCTGCGCTGCGACCATTACGGCTACGGCAACTTCAGAGGAGGTCGAATGAGACAATGGTAAATGTAATCATCAACGGCATTGCCGTCCGCGTACCGGAAGGCACAACGATCATGGAAGCCGCTGCCAAAGCCGGCGTCACCATCCCTTCCCTGTGCTATCTCAAGGAAATTAACGAAATCGGCGCATGCCGCATCTGCTGTGTAGAGGTCGAGGGCGAAAGCCGTCTGGTCTCCTCCTGCAACAACTTGGTATACGAAGGCATGGTCGTGCACACCAACTCCCACCGCGCACTGGAAGCGCGCCGCATCAATGTCGAGCTGCTGCTGTCTCAGCACGACGGTGAGTGTTCGATTTGTGTCCGCGCCGGAAACTGTAAATTGCAGCAGGTAGCCAACAACTTTGGTCTGCTCAAGAATCCATATAAAAAAGACCTGCCCAACCGCATTTGGACGGAGACGTTCCCGCTGTATCGCAACGTACAAAAGTGCATCAAGTGTATGCGCTGCGTACAGTACTGTGAAAAAATCCAGACACTGGGTGTCTGGGGCATGAGCGGTTCCGGTTCCCGCACCACCGTCGATGTCACATACAACCGCCGCATCAAGGACTCTGACTGTTCGCTGTGCGGCCAGTGCATCACTCACTGTCCGGTCGGCGCGCTGCGTGAGCGCGATGACACCCGCGAAGTGCTGGATGCGCTGCGCGATCCGGACAAAATCACCGTAGTACAGATTGCACCAGCTGTCCGCGCCGCTTGGGGCGAAACACACGGTCTGCCGCGTGAGATGGCAACGGTTCGCCGTCTGACCGCCATTTTGCGCTCGATGGGCTTTGACTATGTATTTGACACCGCATTTTCTGCGGACTTGACCATCATGGAAGAATCCACGGAATTTCTCAAGCGCCTGAAAAACGGCGAGCTCAAGGATCTGCCAATGTTTACCTCGTGCTGTCCGGGCTGGATGCGTTTTGTCAAGTCGCAGTATCCGCAGCTCGTGCCGCAAATCTCCACGGCGAAGAGCCCGATGCAGATGTTCGGCGCGATTACCAAGACCTATTTTGCAGAAAAGATGGGCATAGATCCGGAAAAGATTTGCAGCGTTGCCATCATGCCGTGTATTGCCAAAAAGGCGGAAAAGGACGGACATGTCTTTGACCGCAACAGAAAGCACGGCATGCAGGATGTGGACATTGTGCTCACAACCCGCGAAATGGATCGCCTGATGCGCATGCAGAACATCAACGTGTTCAGCCTGCCGGAAGCAGAATTTGACTCTCCGCTCGGTATCGGCTCCGGTGCCGGCGTCATCTTCGGTGCAACCGGCGGCGTGATGGAAGCCGCACTGCGCACGGCATACCACACGGTTGTCGGCGAAAACGCACCGGCTGACGCATTCCGCTCCATTCGCGGTCAGGAAGGCTGGCGCGAGGCAGAATTCGACCTCAACGGCACGACCATCCGTTGTGCGGTTGCCAGCGGATTGGGCAATGCCCGCAAGCTGATTCAGGCAGTTTTAACCCACAAGGTACACTATGACTTTGTTGAAATCATGGCATGTCCGGGCGGCTGTGTCGGCGGCGGCGGTCAGCCGATTCCGTTTGAACAAAACGAGCTTGCTGACGCGCGCGGCAACATGCTGTACAGCCTTGATCGCCTCAGCCCGCTGCGCTATCCGCACGAAAACAAGGAAATCAACGTGCTATATGACACCTATCTCGGCGAGCCGATGTCCGAGCTTGCAGAAGAACTGCTGCACACCGACCACAACAGCTGGAACATGCCGCTGAGCATGCGTTTGCAGCAAACAGATGACGAGGATACAACGATTCATTTCGGCGTAAACAAGTAAACGTTTTATTCCATGCAAAAATCCCGCGGAGAAATCCGCGGGATTTTGTTATACAGCTATATGTTTATGCGTGCTGTTTGTGTGCTTTTTTCGCTCTCCGGCGACGCAGGTAGCCCATACGCACATTGCCGAGTGCCATCAGAACCAATGCAGCGGCGGCAAACAACAGGCAGGAAATACCCATGCGCATGCCGGATGCATTCGCCACAGCGCCGACAACCGCCGGTGCAACCACTGCGCCGGTGCTGGTCATCAAAACAAAGAAGCCCATGCACACGGGATAGCGCGCGAACAAGTCTCCGGCATTGGACACCGAAGTGCCGTACATACCCGACATGCTGAGACCCAGTCCAATTGTCGCAATCATCATGCCCGCAAAGCTGTGGCTCGTGACGAGCACAGTCAGAAAGACAAACTGACCGATTGCCATTGCCAGAATCATCTGACTTGGCTTAAAGCATGCCGCCAGCCGCGAACAGCTGACACGTCCGACGAGCAGTGCAATCCACAGCGCCGAGGTGACAACCTGCGCAAAGCTGTCCGTCATCACGTGGGAATCGACAAAGAACGAGGTCAGCCAACCCATCATGGTTCCCTCAATGCCCTGATAGAAAAAGCAAATGAGCATGGTAATCCAAAAGATTTTTTCCTTGAAAAATCCGTATGACACGCCTGTTTTTTCCGTGTTTTGTTCCTGTTTTGCCGTGCTGCCGCGCATGTTCATGCGGAACATCGCGAGCAGTCCCACGCCGACAGCTGCCGCGGACAGGAAAACCGCCAATCTCCATCCGCTGGCGTCCACCTTGCCGCACAGCAGCACGATAAACGGCGCAATACATGCGCCAATCGCAAAGAACGCATGCATCAGGTTGAGCGGACCTGCATCTCCTTCTGCAAGTTCCGTCATAATCTGGTTGTTGTAATTGGTGACGGCGCCCTTGCTGATGCCGATGAGTCCCATTGCGGTCAGCAGCCAAACCGGATTGCCGCTTGCGAGCAGCATGCCCATGCCGATACAGGTGCCGGAGGTCAGCAGAATAAACGACTTTTTCAGCCCGAGATACAGCGGCAAAAAGCCTGCACCGAGACCGGCTACTGCGTAGCCGATCGACTGCACCGACAGCAGCATACCGCCCACCTGATAATTCAGGGCATAGTCCGCCTTGAGTACCGGCAAAACCGAGCCGAGCATGATAAGCGCAACGCCCAATGTAAAATAAGCAAAAAACAAGTTAAATACGATATACCGCTTGTCTTTTCCAATGCGCTGAAAGAACGATTGCTTGTGTTCCATTTGTTTTGTATACAACCTTTCCTGTTATAATTTCTCACGAACACTAGCATACAAAATTGCTTGTATTATGTCAATTTGAAAGATAGCCAATCTTTTGCTTTTTTCAAAGCAAGATGTTATAATATTTTTCAAGAATCTATAAATTCCGGAAAGGAAGCGACCTTCTTGCAGGCACAGACAAACACTGATTTTTCTCAGGGCAGCGTGTCCTCCAACATCGTCCGGCTCGCCGTCCCCATGACGCTGGCGCAGCTGGTCAACGTGCTGTACAACATCATCGACCGTATCTATATCGGCAGAATTGGCGCGGACGCTACGAACGCTTTGACCGGTTTAGGCGTCTGTTTTCCCATTATCACCATGATTTTGGCATTTTCCAACCTCGTTGGCATGGGCGGCGCACCGCTGTTTTCTATGCGGCGCGGCGCCGGAGAACCTGAGGAAGCGGAAGCCATTCTGGGCAATTGCTTTTCTCTGCTTCTGGGCATTGGCGTTTCTCTGACCGTTTTCGGACTGCTTATCCGCCGTCCGCTGCTGCTGGCGCTCGGCGCGAGCGAAACCACACTGCCCTATGCCATGTCCTACATCACGATTTATCTGTTTGGCACAATTTTTGTCATGCTGTCGCTGGGACTAAATCAGTTCATCAACGCGCAGGGCTTCGGCACTACCGGCATGTTAACCGTTATCATCGGCGCCGTGCTCAATCTTATTCTCGATCCAATCTTTATTTTTGTTCTGCACATGGGCGTGCGCGGTGCAGCGTGTGCAACCGTCCTCTCGCAATTTGTCTCTGCTCTTTGGACGCTCCGATTTCTGACCGGTTCCAAAACGCTGCTGCGCATCCGCAGGCAGCATCTGCATCTGCAAAAGCAGCGCGTACAAAAAATTCTGACGCTGGGACTCGCCGGATTCACGATGAACGTCACAAACAGCCTCGTACAGGTTGCCTGCAACAGCACGCTGCAGATCTTCGGCGGAGATTTGTACGTTGGCGTCATGACCGTGCTCAACTCCGTGCGGGAGATTATCATGCTTCCGGTCAACGGTGTCACAAGCAGCGCGCAGCCGGTCATCAGCTTCAATTACGGCGCCGCTTTGCTGGAACGTGTCCGCAAGGCGATTGTGTTTTTGACGGGACTGTTGACCGCCTATTCGTTGCTGGCATGGGGACTGGTCTCTCTGTTCCCTCACTTTTTTCTCTCCATCTTCAATACAGACCCGAAATTGCTCACCGCCGGCGTGCCATCGATGCATTTGTATTTTTTTGGTTTCTGCTTTATGGCACTTCAGTTTTCCGCCCAATCGGTTTTCACCGCGCTGGGCAAATCGCATCAGGCCATTTTCTTTTCCATCTTTCGAAAAGGCATCGTCGTCATTCCGCTGACGCTTCTCCTGCCGCACTTTGCGGGGCTTGGCGTCAACGGTGTCTTTCTTGCCGAGCCGATTTCCAATCTGCTCGGCGGCGCCGCCAGCTTTTCGACCATGTATCTGACCGTGTACCGCAAACTGAAAAAACAAGTCTGATTCAAAAAAGAATCAGACTTGTTTTCGTTTACAGCTCTATAACATCCAAGTCATCCGGCACGTACAGGTTGCCGCTAAAATACGGCTGGCCTTCCGCCGTATACAGCTCCCGCCGGCGTGCGATGTTTTTGTCCTCGGTATGATACAATACCAAATTTTTCACGCCAAGCTTCTCCGCCGTCTGGCAGGCATCTTTTGCCGTGGAATGGCTCTTTTCATACGGATGAAAAATATCCGCCTGTGCATCCAGACAAAACGCCTCGTGCAGCAGCCAATCACTGTTCTGTGCATAGTTTTCTTCACAGTCCCGATACGGCTCATCGCCGCAGCAGGTCAAGCTTTTTCCGTCCGGAAGTGTCATGCGAAATCCAAACTGTTTTGCCTTTGTAGACTGAATATCAAAGAACGTGACGGCACTGCCCTGAATCTCTCGGGTTTCTCCGTCCGCAACAGCAATCAAATGCACACGGTCGCCAATGTATTTGGTCTGCTTTTTGCCCAAAAGCATATGTGCAACCTGATGCACCTGCTCTATCACCTCTGCATGACCGTAAATCCGCGCTTCTCCGTGATAGACACCCTTCTGCATATTCTGGCAGATAACACGAATCATCCAGATGACGCCCATAAAGTGATCGACGTGCTTGTGTGTCAAAAACAAATCGTGAATGGCGTTGACATCTATCCCCGCCCGCTTGAGCTGACGCAAAACGGTGTTTCCGCCGCCCGCATCTATCATAAAGTGCTTTTCTCCTTCACTGAGCACAAAGCAGGTATTATAGCATTCCGTCACCAGCGCATTGCCGGTTCCCAACAGGGTCAATTTCATGTGCTTGTTCTCCTCATCATAATTTCTTCTGTATTATACGGAAAAAAGCGCGTATTGTAAAGCACACGGCACAGTATGCTGTGATTTTTTTCTGTTTGTCAGGATGCCGATTCTCTCGTCAGAATATGAATCCAGCGGTACGATTTTGCGCGCAGGTAAATAATCGGGCACTTTCCAATCTGATCCATTTTCAAGCAGAAAAATACAACAGCAGGCGGAAAACGGAATACAAACGCCGACAGATACGCGCACGGCAGGCAAATCAGCCATGTCCAAATATTGTTGTTTATCATGGAGAACCGCGTATCCCCGCCCGCGCGCAAAAATCCGCTGTCAGTTGCCATCTGATAGCATGTGCCGACCGTTGTGACCGCCAAAACCGTGATAAACTGCTTGGTCAGCTGCGCCGCTCTCGGCGTAAGGATATCATAAATATGCAGAATCGGGAACTGCGCCAAAAACAGGATAATACCGGTCACAATGCCGATTTCCACAAACAGAATCTGCAAAGTGTGCAGCAGCGGCTGAATCGCTTGTTTCGGCTGTTTCTCGTTCTCTCCCAACGTCTTGCCGGTCAAAATTGCCGCGGCACTCGCCGCGCCATAGCCAACAACCGAGATGATTTGGTATACAATCACAGAAATCGAATTTGCAGGCAGCACAGACGCGGCATCGTCCATATTGCCGATAATCGCCGTCTGCACGATGGAATTAAAGCCCCACAGTGCCTGCGTGATGAGCAGCGGGAGCGATACCTGCACATAGTCGCGCATATATCGCGTGTCAATGCACACGAGATTTTTGAGATTGAGATTGAGCGCATGCTCTTTGTACTTGAGAAACCAAATCACAATGAGCAGTTCCACCGTGCGGGAAATGAGCGTTGCAATCGCAGCTCCGCGGGCACCCAATTCCGGAAAGCCCAAGCGGCCATATATGAGCAGACTATTGAGCACAATATTGATGCACAACGTTGAACCTGCTATCATGTACCCGATTTTTACAATGCCAATCGAGCGCAGGGAGCTGGCCAGCATATTGGTTCCCGCAAAGATCACATAGGTGAAGCAAATGACCTGCAAATAATCCAAAGCCTGCGCGGCAACTGTGGCATCGTTGGTCATCAGACCAATGAGCTGCCGCGGAGCCAGCAGCGCAGCCAAAAACATCAGCAGCGCCAATCCACAGCCAAACCGCAAACCGCAGCCGATGATGCTCGGAATCGGCTTCAACTCTTTTTTGCCCCAGTACCGTGCGCCGAGCACCACGATGCCCTCGCTGACGCCGACAACCAGCATCTGCAAAAAGAACTGATACTGATTGCACAGCGATACGCCGGACAGCGCATTCTGGGAATACCGTCCAATCATGATGTTGTCCGCCAGATTGACGGAATACGTCAGCAGGTTCTGCAGGGCAATGCTCGCCGTCAGACCGGCAAAGGATTTATAAAATCTCTTATCTCGAATCATGCATGATTCTCCTCACTTTCCTGTTATTTTTTTCTAAATTCCACCAATTTGCGCAAATTTTTCCGTTGCATTGCTTCTATTATACGCATGTTTGAACAAATTGCAATGCATTTTTCCGCCCAATCGTTTTGATTTTATGCTGCAAAAATGATATACTGGAGAAAAGGAGAGAACGTTATGGGAAAATGTACAGAACCCGGTGTTTTGCTGCAGTCGGACCGTTACTTTAACACGCCCAGTGCTGCCGCCGGAAAATTATTTTATTATATTACACGCTGCGGGCATTACTACTGCTCGACGGAATACGATTTTCGGGATGACTGCGATGTGGCGCAACTGCCCAGCCATCGCAATTCCACGCTCTATTACGTCTGTTCCGGCCGTTTGCACGTCGAAAACGCCGGCGTATGCAGCACCGTCCGCGCCGGACAAATTGCCCTGATTGACTGCACGCTTCCGCACCGATTTCACGCGCTGGAGCCGAGCGAAACGCTGTGGATGCACATTGAGGGGTGCAACACCAAGGAATTTTTTTCCTACATCCGCAGCACAGACCCCCATCGCCTTGCTTTTACACCGCCGTCATCGACCAGTACGAAAAATGCAATGATGCAGCTCATCCACAACTTTCGCCTGCCCGGACGCATGAGCGAAACCGAGCAGTCTCAGCGCATTCACCGACTGCTGTGCGAACTAATCGTGCTGCCCAGCACAGTGCTCCCGCCTTCCGGTGAAGATCCGGTATCTCAGGTTGTGGATTTTATCACCCAGCATTTATTTGAAGATATTTCCGTGGCGGACATTGCAGCCTCTGTCAGTCTGAGTCCCTCGCATCTGTCTCGTCTATTCAAAATGCAGACCGGATTTTCTCCGCACGAATTTATCACACTGCGCCGCATTGACGCCGCCAAAGAACTGCTGCTGACAACCGATCTTTCCATCAAGCAGATTGCCTATCAGGTCGGCTACCACAGCGAAGCGAATTTTATCACCTCTTTTTCCGGAAAGTCCGGCATCACGCCAGCTGCCTTCCGCAAAAATCCAGTCTGACCAGAAGGGAGCGCTTTTTATGCCTGATCTGATTCTCGCCGGAGCTGCCATCGTGGATGTGCCCGTTGTTCCGGCAGATGCTTCTGTTTTTTCCCGCGTGTCCACACCCGCCGAACACATCATGCTGACAACTGGCGGAGATGCCATGAACGAAGCCATGGTGCTGTCGCGTCTCGGCAAACAAGTGCGGCTCATCACGCGCATCGGAACCGATGACGCCGGACGATACATCAAACAAATCTGTACACAAGCCGGTATTGATACGTCGCACTTTCTCGAGTTGGACGAACTTGCCACCGGCGTCAACGTCGTTTTGGTCGATGCATCCGGCGAGCGCCGCTTCTTCACCAATCCGCACGGCAGCCTGCGCGCGCTGGAAGCGCAGGACATCACGCCGCAGGCCATGCGCGGCGCCTCTGTCTTTTGTTTCGCAAGCATCTTTGTGTTTCCGAAAATCAATCCGGAGCAGCTCGCCCAGCTATTTGCGCGCGTCCGGAAGCAGGGCTTGCTCGTGTGTGCCGACATGACCCTGCCCAAGCGCGGCGAACGCCTGCCAGAGATGACACCGGCATTCGCTCAGCTGGATTATTTGTTCGCCAACGAAGCCGAAGCAGGTGCTGTGACGGAGGAATCCGATCCTGTGCGCATGGCAGATCGTCTGATTTCCGCCGGTGCGCGCCATGCCATCATCAAATTGGGCGCAAACGGCTGTCTGCTCGCGGATCAGACGGGTCTGCGCGTGCGGGTTCCCGCCTGTCCGGACACGCATTGTATTGATACGACAGGGGCAGGCGACACATTCGCCGCCGGTTTCTTTGCCGGTCTGCTGGACGGGCGTGATTTTGTCGACTGTGCCCGTTTTGCCAACGCCGCCGCATCGGTATCCGTTGAAGCTGTCGGCGCCTCTACCGGCGTGCACAGCATGGAGCAGGTTTTGCAGCGATATCACGCAGCATATCCACGGTAAATTTCCAATTTATTCACACATTTCTTATGCAGTATGCTATACTAGTAGCTGTGACACATATGCTCAAAAAAATAGGGAGAGACGATACATATGAGTTTTTTCAGTCAATTAAAAGACGAAATGCACGACAAGAACATCGACAAAACCAAACTGCACGATTTGACCGCTGATTTGCCGGAACAGCAGGTACAGGGGCCGGATGTACAGCCCACACAGCCCAAGCAGCCGGATGTCGATCCGGATTTTCCCGATCATCCGGATTATATCGCTTTAAAGCCTAGACTGACGGAAGTCACGCTGTGGAATATGCCCGCGCTGCGCTTTTATCTGACGCTGATTTTTTTCTGTGCCGGCATGATCGCCTATGGCATCATCAATCAGGTCTTTGACCTCGGCATGACCAAGGGCGCTGTCGGCTGGTGGCAAATTATCGGCGCCGCCGCCGGTTTCTTATTCAGCCGCGAGTATGCGGAGCCGCATCTGCGCATTCCGTTCTCCAAGGGCACGTATGAGCAGAAGAAAAAGGCTGTGGATGCCTATCTCGCAGAAATGGAAGCGCTGGACAAGCACATCGAAAACCTGCAGAATATGCAGGGCGTCGCAAAGGAGCCGGAGCCGCAGACATTGGAAACCGTTCCGCTGGATAAAGAACAATAAAAAAAGATTCCGTCCCCCATTCGGACGGAATCTTTTTTTATGGTCTGAGGATTAAGAGAGAGAAGCTATTCTCACAACAACAAGGAAAGGAGAGATAGAGAGATAAGAAGAATAGCAATCCCAGACCATACAATATAGTAAAAAAAGTAGAAAAGGAAGGTAAAATAAAAATGAAAAAAACATTTTTGTTAAGAGGTTTCTGTGTTCGTTTCGTTCCTCTCAACAATTCTTATTATAGTCATTTACAACAAAAATGCAACCTTGAAATTGTTCAAAGTTCCCAATCAAAATCCGACAGTATTTGTAACAAATGCATACCGTGCCAAATATGCAAGCAAAAATTCAGGTGCTGTCTGTAACAATACACCAAACACATGTGAAAAACTGATGGGAACAACCGGAAAAATGCAAGAAAACAGGGGATTTTTCCCCTGTTTTTTGTATCATTTCGCAGTGCGCCGTTTTTGGTTCATGCAGGAAATTTTTTTGCGCCCGTCAAAATTGTGTAACATGCTGCTTCGTGTAAATGGATGCATTGCGGTTGCAGGCAAACGAGACGGCACACACGATGAAAAAGTAGGGCAAATTCGACATGCCGAACACCTCTGCGCCGATGAGCACAGGTGCCAGCATGGTATTGGTCGCGCTGCCAAACACTGCCGCATATCCCAGCGCAGCGGTCAGCTGCACCGGCAAGCCGACTATCCCCGACAGCAGCACGCCCAGCGTCGCACCGATGGAAAACAGTGGCGTCACCTCGCCGCCCTGATAGCCCGCCGCCAGCGTGCCAATGGTCAGCGCCAGTTTGAGCAGCCAGTCATAGCTGTACACGGTTTCTCCGGAAAAGCAGGCGGAAATTAAATTGGTGCCCAATCCGCAATACCGCCCCGCGTGCAGCAATAGCAGCAGCGCACTCAGGCAGACGCCCATGACCGCAATCCGCACCAGCGGCTGCGGAAGCGCACGCGCTGCCAGTGTTTTTGCCTGCCGCAGTCCCCATGCAAATACGCCGCCTGTCAGACCAAACAGCACACCGAGCACCGCCAATTTGCCCAACAGCGGCAAATCCATCGAAAGCTTTGCTGAAACATCTACAGAAAATTTTTCCAATCCCAATGCGCTGGAAACCCAGCACGCCGTAAACGAGGCAGTCACCGCCGGAATCAGCGCAGACAGTGCCAAACTGCCCGCAGACAGCACCTCGATGGCAAACAGCGTGGCGGCAATTGGCGTCTGAAACAGGCCAGAAAAGCCCGCCGCCATGCCTGTGATGAGAAAGATTCGCGCGGCATCCGGAATATATGCTTCCAGCCGCTTGCCAAAGCTGTGCGAGAGCGCGGCGCCGAGCTGGACGGCAACGCCTTCCCTGCCTGCACTGCCGCCGAACAGATGCGTCAGCCATGTACTGACCATGACAAACGGAACCAACCGAAGCGGGATATTGCTTTCTTTTCCGTGTCCGACCTCAAACACAAGGGACATGCCCTTGCCGCTGATGCCGCCATATTTGGCATACGCCCACACGATTGCCACGCCAATCGGCGCCAGAAATAACAGCAGCGGCATGACATGCGCCGCGCGGACGGCGCTGACAGCCAGCAGCACGCGCCCAAACAGCACATCTACCGCACCGATTGCCGCACCGATGGGAATCCCCAGCACACCGAGCAGCAGCAGCACGCCGTACTCCCGTCCGATCGTCTTTACATTCATATGACTCCTCCTAGCATAAAAAAGGGGCATCACAGCATGTGATGTCCCTCTTTTATATATTGGCAAAAGCGAATTAGTTGTTAATCAGCTTGTCGCTCTCGTTGTTCCAGCTATACAGCTTGCGGATTTCCTTACCAACGGTCTCAGACGGATGCTCAGCAGCCAGCTTGCGCATAGCCTTGAAGTGTACCTGACGGCCAGCCGGGCTCATGTCAAGCAGGAATTCCTTTGCGAAGGAACCGTCCTGAATGTCGGACAGAACCTGCTTCATAGCCTTCTTAGTCTCCTCGGTAACGATCTTCGGACCGGTTACGTAGTCGCCGTACTCAGCGGTGTTGGAGATGGAGTATCTCATGCCCTCGAAACCGGACTGGTAAATCAGGTCAACGATCAGCTTCATCTCATGGATGCACTCGAAGTAAGCGTTTCTCGGATCGTAGCCAGCCTCGCACAGAGTCTCGAAGCCTGCCTGCATCAGCGCGCAAACGCCGCCGCACAGAACTGCCTGCTCGCCGAACAGGTCGGTCTCGGTCTCGGTACGGAAGGTGGTCTCCAGAACGCCTGCTCTTGCGCCGCCGATGCCAGCAGCGTATGCCAGAGCCATGTCCTGTGCCTTGCCGGTAGCATCCTGGTATACAGCTACCAGGCACGGAGTGCCCTTGCCAGCCTGATACTCAGAACGAACGGTATGACCCGGAGCCTTCGGAGCGATCATGGTAACGTCAACGAACTTCGGCGGTACGATGCAGCCGTAGTGGATGTTGAAGCCATGAGCGAACATCAGCATGTTGCCCTCTTCCAGGTTCGGCTCGATGTCCTTCTTGTACATATCAGCCTGCTTCTCATCGTTGATCAGGATCATGATGATGTCAGCCATCTTAGCAGCCTCAGCGGTGTTGTATACCTTGAAGCCCTGTGCCTCAGCCTTAGCCTTGGACTTGCTGCCTTCGTACAGACCGATGATAACGTTGCAGCCGGAATCTCTCAGGTTCAGTGCGTGTGCATGACCCTGGCTGCCGTAGCCGATGACAGCGATGGTCTTGCCATCCAGAAGAGACAGGTTACAATCGGATTCGTAGAAAATCTTTGCTTTTGCCATGATAATTACCTCCAAAGAGTTGTCATACAATTCGCTCTGCGTTGTCATACAACTCATTCTTTAACTGTGTTTTATTATACTCTAGCTGCTCTCTCCTGTCAATATTTTTTTCAAAATATTTTATACAAAAGAGAGCTAATAATTTTAGGCACTTTTATATACTAAGGACGCTCCGGCAGCTGCTCGTTCCAAACGGCGTGATGCAGGTGAATGCGAACGGCGCTGCGCGTGGCCTCTGCATCGCGCTTCTGTAAAAACTCCATAATCAAAATATGGTCTTTAAATGCGTCCTCTGCGATCACTTCGTAGTCAAATTGAAACGAAAACGTCTGTTCAATGGTCTGTGTCAACAGCGGTACGAACTGGCTGAGAAAGTCGTTATGCGCGGCGCGGATAATCGCGCCGTGGAACATGTTTTCCGACTCAATGCGCTTTTTTCCGGTCGGATTGCTCTTGAGCTGTTCCTGACAAATGCGCCCCAGCTCCAAGATATGTTGAATTTCCTCATCGCTCGCCCGCCGACACGCAAGCGCTGCCGCTTCCGGCTCGAAAATCATGCGCGCCTCGTACAGATCACGCAAGGTAATTTTGGTATCGGTCAGCGCTCCCAATCCCAGCAGTTCCGGATCTGCGTACTGATTGATTTGATCCGACACAAACGTTCCCTTTCCGCGCCGAACAACCAGCAGTCCCTCAGAGGTCAGAATCCGGATGGCTTCGCGCAGGGTTGTGCGGCTGATGCCCAATTGTTCCGACAAGTCGTTTTCATTGGGCAGCTTTTCCCCGAAATGAAATTTTTTTTGTTTGACGATCATATGACGCAGCCGATCCGCTGTGCGCTGCGTGAGTGTATTGTTCTTCATGACATATTCTTCCTTATATTGGCATATTCCTTATCATACCACTTTTTCAGAAGAAATCAATAGAGAACTGTTTCCAGCGTCAGACCCTGCGGCGGCATGGTCATGCCCGCCTGCTGCCGATCCAAGCTGTCCAAGATAGCGGGCATGCTGTCCGGCGCGCGCTTCCCTTCGCCGACCTCTACGAGCGTGCCAATCAAGATTCTTACCATATTATATAAAAAGCCGGTTCCGATGACATCGAAGCAAATCTCCCGCGGCTTGCGCGTAATCGTAATCTGTGTAATCGTGCGCACCGTAGACTTTTTAAACCGTTTGTTTACCGAGGACATCGCGCGAAAATCATGCGTGCCAACGAGATGCGCCGCCGCCCGCTGCATGGCATCGACATCCAAGTGCTGTTCCCATGCACAGACATAGTTTCTCGCAAAGACATCCGGCACGCCGCCGTCGCACAGGCGATAGCGATAGTGCTTGCCCTTGGCGTTGAGACGCGCATGAAACCGCTCCGGCGCTTGTTCGCACGCCGTCACCGCAATATCCTGCGGCAGATAGTGGTTTAACAGCTCTTGAATCTCCTGCGCGGTCTTATCCGTGCGGATTTTGACATTGGCAACCTGTGCCCGCGCATGGACACCGGCGTCGGTTCTGCCCGCGCCGTTGATTTCCACCGCATGGCCTGTCATGCGGCTGAGAATCTGTTCAATTTTTCCCTGAATGGTATTGTCCGTATTTCCCTGCCGCTGCCAGCCGCTGTATCGCCTGCCATCATATTCTATAGTCAATCGAAAATTCGTCACGTTGGGTTCTCCTTCGCGTTTTTTTCTTGTTTAACCTTACCATGAATGCACAGAAAATGCAACAGACGATGCATTTCATTCTTCTTTTTCATACAATTTCTGCGTTTTTTCTGCTGTTTTCTCCGGTTATTAAAAATATTTTGAAAGATGCTTGCTTTTTTCTTGCAAATGCGGTATAATAAAAGTGATTTAAATACCGCGTAACAGCAGATAGACAAAGACGTCTCGTTCCCGTCTTTGTCTATCTTTTTTCTTTTTCGCAAGGTTTCTGCTTCATGCGGTATGATAAGAAGGGAGTCAAACATTATGGAAACATTCTCCAACATCGTTTCAGCTGTAGACAGCTTCGTGTGGGGACCGGTCATGCTGGTGCTTCTCGTGGGAACCGGCATTTTCCTAACCGTTCGCATTGGATTCGCAACTTGGCGCAATCTGCCGTATGCCCTACATTCGGTGTTCAGCAAAGATGCGCGCGGCACGCACCGCGGCACCGGTGATATTTCTCCGTTCGCCGCACTGATGACGGCACTCGCCGCCACCATCGGCACCGGCAACATCGTGGGCGTTGCCACCGCATTGGTCAGCGGCGGCCCCGGCGCGCTGGTCTGGATGGAAATTTCCGCTATTTTTGGTCTGACCAGCAAATTCTCCGAATGTCTGCTTGCCATCAAGTACCGCACGACCAATGATGCGGGCGAAATGCTCGGCGGCCCGATGACCACCATGAAGCGTGGCCTCAAAAACAAGACCTTTGGCGCCGTGCTGGCGATGCTGTTCGCCATCTTTGCCGTCATCGCATCATTCGGTATCGGCAACATGACGCAGGCGAATTCTATTTCCACCGCGCTGAACAGCACGTTCCACGTGCCGGAACGGCTTGTCGGTCTCATCGTTGCCGTTCTGGTTTTGGTCATCCTGCTCGGCGGCATCACGCGTCTGTCTAAGGTATCTTCTGTCATTGTTCCGGTTATGGCAGTCTTTTATTTGATTTTCGGTCTCATTGTCATCCTCGGCAACATCACCGCTGTTCCAAGCGCTGTTGTTCTCATGTTCAAGTGTGCATTCAGTCCGGACGCTGTCGCAGGCGGCGTACTCGGCACCATCACGTCCAGCATGATGAGCTCTATGCGTTACGGTGTCGCCCGCGGCTGTTTTTCCAATGAAGCCGGCATGGGCTCCGCAGCAATCACCGCAGCCGCTGCCACAACCGACGATCCGGTTCGGCAGGGTTATATCAACATGACAGGTACTTTTTTCGACACCATTGTTATCTGCACCATCACCGGTCTGGCTATCTGTTCCTCCGGCGTGCTCGGCATGACCGATGCATCCGGTGAACTGGTTGTCGGTTCTGCACTGACCATTGAAGCTTTCCGCACGGTTCTCGGCACCTTCGGCGCTTGGATCGTCACGATTGGCATTGCGCTGTTCGCCTTTTCCACCATCCTCGGCTGGGAATATCACGGCGAAAAGGCACTGGAATACATCGTCAAGAAAAAATCCATCTGCATCGCTTACCGCGTTATCTTTTCGATTATCGCATTTGTCGGTGCAACGATGTCTCTGGATCTCGTTTGGAACCTGTCGGATATTGCCAACGCACTGATGGCAATTCCAAATCTGATTTGCATGCTGGCGCTGTCCGGCGTCATCGCAAAGGAAGTCAAGCGATTCCAGCCGACCATCAAGGCGGAACGCGAAGCGCGCAAAGCGGGTCACGTTGTATCTGTCTCCGATTCTTCCGACACAAGCAGTGCTTCTTAACTTTGCTTACACAAAATCAATCCTTTTTCCTTCTGGAACGAACAAAGGCTGTCTCTCTGCGGAGACAGCCTTTGTGTTGTCAGAAAAACCTATTGTCAGAACTTAAACACAGCTACACCATAGCCCGGCAGCGGATAGCCAATGGAATACGGCTGTCCATCGCACTCGGACGCTGTTGCCTGATAAATCACCGGCTCGGTATCTGCCGCGCCGCCGATTTCCGGTGCCTTCGTGCTCAAAATCTTGGTGTAGCGCTTTTTCTTCGGCACACCCACACGATAATCCGGACGATCCACCGGCGTGAAGTTGATGACAAACAGCAGATTGTTTCGCTTGCTCGGCGAATAGCGAACAAAGCTGAAGATGCTGCGGTCGCCATCATTCGCATTGATCCACTGGAATCCATCCCATGTATCATCCATGCCGTACAGTGCCGGATACTTGTTGTACATTGTCAGCAGCTGTCCAACATATTCCTTGAGTCCTTCGTGCCGCGGATCATTGAGCGATGCCCAATCCAGCTCACGCGCCTCACTCCACTCACGGCGTTCACCGAACTCCTGTCCCATGAACAGCAGCTTTTTGCCCGGATGACCCAGCATGAACGCATAAGCTGCCTTCAGATTGGCAAACTTCTGCTCGTCGCTGCCCGGCATTTTTTCCAGCATGGATTTCTTCAGATGTACCACTTCATCGTGCGAGATGACGAGGATATAGTTCTCGCTGTACGCATAGGTCATGGAGAACGTCATCTTGTTGTGATTGTATTTGCGGAAGTACGGGTCGCACTTCTGATATTCCAGAAAATCATTCATCCAGCCCATGTTCCACTTGAGGTCAAAGCCAAGACCGCCGTCTTCCGGATCGCCTGTGACCATCGGCCATGCCGTGGATTCTTCCGCAATCATAACTGTACCCGGCTTGCGCTGATGCACAATGGAATTGAGGTGACGGAAAAATTCAATCGCTTCCAGATTCTTATTTTCTCCGTACTTGTTGGCAACCCACTGGCCATCCTGCTTGCCGTAGTCGAGATACAGCATGGATGCCACGGCGTCAATGCGCAGACCGTCGACATGGTATTCGGTCAGCCAATACAGCGCATTGGCAATCAAGAAATTCTTGACCTCGTTTCTGCCGTAGTCAAAAATTTTGGTGCCCCAATCCGGATGCTCGCCCTTCTTCGGGTCTGCATACTCATACAGCGCCTTGCCGTCAAAGTTTGCCAGACCATGCTCGTCGCGCGGGAAATGTGCCGGAACCCAGTCCAGAATGACACCGATTTTATGCTTATGCAGATAATTGACGAAGTACATAAAGTCCTTCGGCGTGCCGTAGCGGGATGTCGGCGCATAATATCCCGTGACCTGATAGCCCCAAGAGCCGTCAAACGGATGCTCTGCGACGCCAATCAGCTCGACGTGAGTATATCCCATCTCCTTGAGATAGGTGACCAGCTCCGGCGCCAGCTCGCGGAAGTTGTAAAATCCCGGATCGTCCTCATTTTCTGGCGTGTGCTTTTTCCAAGAGCCCGGATGCATCTCATAAATTGCCATCGGCTCTTTCTGGAATTTGGACTGCGCACGGTTGTCAATCCAACGGTTGTCCGACCACTTAAATCCGTCAATCGAAGCGACCTTGGATGCGGTGCTCGGGCGCATCTCTGCGCTGAAGCCATACGGGTCACTCTTGAGAATCGTCTTGCCATCCTGACCGGTCACGGCATATTTGTACAGCGCACCTTCCTTCATGCCCGGCACGAACAATTCATGAATGCCGAGCGGCTCCAGACGCGTCATCGGGTCCGCTTCGCGATCCCAGCCGTTAAAATCGCCGACCAAACATACGCGTGCGGCATCCGGTGCCCAAACGGCAAAATACACACCCTTCTTGCCCTTTTTCATGGCAACGTGTGCGCCCAACTTTTTGTAAATTTCATAATGTACGCCCTGACCGAACAGATACTGGTCAAATTCCGTGATAAACGGCTGTGCCTCCGGCTTTTTCGCGGTCTTTGGGGTACGAGGTCTCGCAGTTTTCTTCTCCATTGTGTTTCTCTCCTTTTTCCAATGCCGCCGTATGTTTTTCATTTCACTATTTTTCCTGTTCTTTTGGCGGTTTGGGAGGTTGCTATCTTTAGTATAATATAATTTTCCGGATTTGTAAATTATAAACAAAGAAATTTCCCGAACAACACAGGAAATCATTCAAAATTTCTCCACAAATTTCGATAATTTGTATAATATTTTGACAGAATGCAGAAGGGCTTTTCTTTTTGCACTTTTTGCGGTATCCTAGAGAGGAACAACAATATATGATATTTGTAATAATGAGGTATTTACTATGGAAACGACTTACTCGTATCTGCACCGCGTGCAATATTACGAAACCGATGGCATGCGCATCGTGCACCATGCCAACTACATTCACTGGATGGAAGAAGCGCGCATTGCGTATATGGAGGAGGCCGGCTATGGCTACGACCGCATGGAAGCGGACGGCATCGCCATTCCGGTTCTCGGCATCGACTGCCAATACAAATCCATGATGCGTTTCGGACAAATCTGCCGCGTTCTTGTGCGCGTGACCAAGCTGACGCCGGTTCGCATGTCGCTCTCGTATGAATTTTACGATTCGGAAACCGACACGCTGTGCGGCACGGCAACTTCCGACCATTGTTTCATCGGCAAAAACGGCAGGCCGGTTTCGCTGAAAAAATATCTGCCCAAAGTCTTTGACCTGTACAGCAAGCTGGTGTGGAAACCGGAAACGCTGTAACGCAAAAATCCTGTATGATTTTTTCATCATACAGGATTTTTTTCTCATTCAATTGGCTCTGACGCGAATGCCCTGTTCCTTACAGTACTGCCATGCATAGCTCTTTGGAGATGCGAGCACGGTCAGCCTGCCGTTGCCGAACAGTTTTTTTGGCTGCTCACCAAAAGCATTGGCACCAATCTCCTGCACCGAACTCGGAATGCGAACCGTGCGCAGGTGTTCACAGCGGTCAAATGCGTGCGCGCCAATACTGCGGGTTCCCTCCGGAATCACCATCGTTTCCAAACCGGCACAGCCATAAAAGGCGCGTTCGCGGATTTCTGTCAGCCGGAACGGCAAATCAAACTGCTTCAAGCCGGTACAGCCGGCAAAGCAGTCCTCCGGAATGACGGCAAGCCGCAGCGAGACCTGCACAAACCGCAGCTGTTTGCAGTGCATAAATGCACCGGCGCCGAGGCGAATGCAGGAATCCGGCATGACGATTTTTTCCAGTCCGCTGCTGCTGAATGCGCGTTCCCCGATTGCACGCACATGCTGCGGCAAGACGACCTGTCCCAATCCCTGACAGTTGATGCACAGCTTCTCCGGCAGTTCCGTCAGCGAATCCGGCAAATTCAGAGATGTCAAAGTCTTGCAGCCCGCAAACACGCTGTTTCCCAGCACGTGAACAGTATCCGGCAGCTGACAGCGCGTCAATTTCGCACAGCCTGAAAAGGCGTTTTGCTCAATTTCCGTCAATCCGCTGCCGCAGCGCACTTCATGCAGGCTCGTGCACTGGGCAAATGCTTCCGCACCGATGCGCTGTAATCGCCCGCCGGTCTGAAGCGACGCCAGATCCCTGCGTCCCATGAATGCGCGCTCCGCAACCGACAAATAGTCGCGCAGCAGCAGGGTGTTGAACGGAAACCACGAAGCACGTATGCGCCACGCCGGCAGGCGCGCCGCCATGCGCGCAGACAGTATATCCGTTTGCACTTGCTGCTGCTTGGGCAGCAAGTGCAGCAATTCCGCGATGCTTCGCAGTTCGGCGGTCGAGGTCATCGCTTTTTCCAGCCGATACAGCAAGCCGGTCTGCGATTGTGGCACCAGTGCCGTCTGCTGCTGCGGATATGCGAGCCGCAGCAGCGCATCGTACAGCTCCTGTGCCGACGCATAGCGGTCTTCCGGCCGATAGGCACATGCCTTCAAAATAACCTCTGAAAACGCCTCGTCCGCCTGTGCAGGCGGCGGCAGTGTTCCGCCGGACAGACGTCGCGTGACCGCCTCCTCCCACTGCTCTTTGGGCATATCGGCATGAAAAAACGGCAGATAGCCGTTATTCGCCAGCTGATACAGCACCAGTCCGAGACAATAAATATCCGCGCGCGCGTCATACGCATCCTGCCCGCCGCGGTGCAGCACCTCCGGCGCGACATATCGTTTGGTACCAATCGCCGTCTGCGCATGCAGCGTTCCGTGCAGCTGCTTGGCAATGCCAAAATCACCGAGCTTATAATCACCAAACGCATTGCGTAAAATGTTATTGGGGTTGATATCGCGGTGCAGAATGCCTTTCTGATGACAGCATATCAGTCCGCGGCTGAGATCGCGTCCCAGCTTGTGTACTTCCTGTATCGAGGACAATGTACCGCCATGATACCGCAGGCTTCGCCCGACATTTTCCAGCAGCTCCATACGGATGAGCAGATCATATCCGACCAGTCTGCCGTTTTCCCGAATTTCAAACACGGCGTGATCGTCCATATGCACGACATTGCTCAGACCGCGCAGCTGCGCCAGCGTCTCAACCTCGCTCATTGCCTCCTCGTATGCCGCGCTGCGCAAATGCTCCGGCACATCCAGTAAATCTTTATCGTCCGGCAAAATCTCAATGGCTTTGAGTGCCGCCGTATACGTCACGCCGAACAGATTTTGATTTTCCACGCGGTACACTCTGCCATAGCTTCCGCTCCCTATTTCGCCGCGCAGATACCATCCGCCAAAAAGCGGTTCATATTGATGCAGTCGCTGCTCCAATCCCAGCATGACGCGTTCCCCCTCTCTCGTTTCTATTCTGTAAAAATTATACCAAAGCTGTCAGATGGCGTCAATCATAGAACAAGGCAGAGAATACCGCGTACTCTCTGCCCCGTCTACTGTGGAATACAATATTTAATTTTCCCGCACAGCAACGTTGCGGTTTTACCCTTTTAGTATACCATACATACTTCTTTTTGTTAAGTAGGGATAGGAAATTTTATTGTTCCATCGGCCGGAGGATTTTTTTATTGATGCGCAGCATAAACAGTGCGGACAGGCCAAGCGATGCAATTTCTGCAATCGGGAACGACCACCACACCATCGCTACATTTCCGGTCAGAGACAGCAGATATGCTGCCGGAAGCAGCACAACGAGCTGACGGCCAAACGAAACCAGCAGGCTGTACACGCCGTTTCCCAGCGCCTGAAAGACCGAGGAGGCGATGATGCACAAACCGGCAACCAAATAGCTCCAAGACAAAATTCTCAGTGCCGGAATGCCCAATGTCATCATCTGTTCCGATGCGCTGAACATCGAGAGCAGCGGACCCGGAATCACATGGAAGGCGGCAAAGCCAATCAGCATGATAATTTCCGCATAGGTCATCGCCAGTTTGATCGTCTTTTTGATGCGCGCCGGCTTGCACGCGCCGTAATTGTACGCGATAATCGGCACCATGCCGTTGTTCATGCCGTAAATCGGCATGAAGATAAACGACTGTAATTTGTAATACACGCCGAACACTGCCGTAGCCGTCGAAGTAAATGCAATCAAGATGCAGTTCATGCCGTAAACCATGACGGAAGAAATCGACATCATCAAAATAGACGGCACGCCAACCGCATAAATGCGGCGAATGATGTCTCCGCTCGGGCGGAATCCGCGGAAGTCCAAATGAATATCCGGATTATATTTGAGGTTGAAGAAAATTGCCAGACAAGCGGCGATAATCTGACCGATTACCGTTGCGATGGCTGCGCCTGCGATGCCGAGCTTCGGCGCCCCGCACAGACCGAAAATCAAAATCGGATCAAGAATAATATTGATGATGGCACCCAGTCCCTGTGTGCACATGGTAAAAATTGTGCGGCCGGTCGCCTGCAAAATGCGCTCAAAGGTCATCTGTACAAACAGACCAAAGGAAAAAACTGCGCAGATTTTCATGTAGATCATACCGTACGCAATAATTTCCGGATTATCCGTCTGCGAACGAAAAAACAGACCGCATGCGAACAAGCCGAACAGCAGGAATATCAAATAGCTGCAAATTGCAAGAAACACACCGTTTCTCGCCGCACGATCTGCCTGCTCCTGCTGCTTCGCGCCCAGCGACCGCGACAGCAGCGCATTCATACCGACGCTAGTACCCGATGCGATAGCAATCATCAAATTCTGCACCGGAAACGCCAGCGAAACCGCCGTCAACGCGTTCTCACAGATGCGTGCCACGAAAATACTGTCCACGATGTTATACAGCGCCATGACCAGCATGGATACAATCATTGGCAGTGCCATCGTGATGAGCAGCTTATTGATCGGCATAACGCCCATCTTGTTTTCTTTTTGCATTTGTGCCATAAACAAACTCCTTTCTGTTTCTGGAAAGAAAGGCGATGACATCTCTGTCACCGCCCATTTTTCAACATTCGTATTCGTCAATCTCGAAGCGATTGCCTACATCATAGCCGACATCCAGATATTCCATCACGGCCAGCGCTTCCCAGCAGTCGCACAGCTTGACCTGCTGCACAATGTCCATCTTGTCCCACTGCGAGCGCGTACACAGCTTGCGTGTGCACGCAATGCTGTCTTTATAATTGGTGCGAATCCAGCGCTCCGGATCTTCCGTGCGAATTTCACACACCGCATTGCCCTTCGGATCTACAATCTGCATCGGCAAATCTTTTTTAAATCTGCCGGAAACAAAAATGCTCTTGAGCAGTCCGGCAAGCGATACCACGGAGGTAATCGTTTTTGTTGTCATACAAAGTCTCCTTGTCATCAGTACAGCTTATGTTTCTTGAGAAAGCGCCATGCAATCACGCAGGCGACAATGGACACGATGGCAGGAATAAAGCTGACTGCGCCGGGCAGATAAGACACATTCATGCCATAAAATCCAAATACCATATTCGGAATGGTCATAATCAGGGTGATAACCGTCAGTGCTTTCATGATGTCATTCATATTGTTGGATACAACCGAGGCGTATGCCTCCATTGTGCCCGCCAAAATGGTGGAATAAATGCCCGACATCTCAATCGCCTGACGAATCTCAATCAGCGCATCCTCCAGCAAATCGCGGTCATCATCGTACAGCTTGAGGATGCGGCCGCGAAGAACCTTCTCCATCGTCACTTCATTGCCCTTTAACGAAGCGGAAAAGTAAACGAGAGATTTTTGCAAACCGAGCAGCTGCATGAGATCCTCATTTTCCTGACTGTCGTACAATCGGCGTTCGATCTCATTGAAGCTGCGCTCAATGCGGTGCAAATAATTCAAAAATCGACCTGCTACGCGCAGCAGCAGCTGAAATACAAATCGTGTGCGCATCGCGGTCTGAATGCCGCGCACAATCTTTCCGGACGCAATGTCACGGGTCACGCTGGTATCTTCCAAACACACCGTCACGACAACCTGATCTGACACGACAATCCCCATTGGCAGCGTGGCATACATCTGCACATCACGCGTGATGCTGTCGCTCTCCTCTTCCACCGGAATATCTACAATCAGCAGTGCCTGATCATCTTCCAATTCCACACGGGAGGATTCTTCCGGGTCGAGCGCCGCGCGAACAAAGCCTGCATCCAATTCCTGCGAGGATATGACATCTTCCACCTCCGCGTTTGTCGGATTGATAAGATTGATCCAGCAGCCTGGACACGCACTGTCCAAACGAACAATCTTTCCCTGTTCGGACTTCAGATACTCAACCACAGCGCACACCTCCCTGTCAAATTTCATTCCGATGAAAAGCCCTTCCTCCGAAGAAGAAGGGCTGTTCTGTTCTATCTTGTTTTACGCGAAAAAGCGCGAAGTTGTCAGCAAACCATTACTTGCTGCTGAAAATCTTCATGATATCTGCAAACGGATCATCCTCATCCAGAGACTGGCCGTCTGCTACGCTGGCCTGTGCCTGAGACGGCTGTGCCTGCTGCGGCTGCATCGGAGCGACCGGAGAAGCCGAGAAGCTCTGTGCCGGTGCTGCAAACTGCTGCGCCGGAGCGGAGAACTGCTGTGCCGGTGCAGAGAACTGCTGAGCCGGTGCTGCGAAGGTCTGCGCGGTTCTCTTTGCATTGGAGAACATAGCAGAGCGATCCTGCTGCTGCTTGGTTGCCGGCGGATTGTCGAAGCCGGTTGCAATGACAACAACGCGAATCTCATCATCTGCGTCCTCAGAAATAGACGCACCGAAGATGATGTGTGCATCCGGATGTGCTGCTGCCTGAATCATGCTTGCAGCCTGCTCAATCTCATCCAGCTCGATGTCCTCGGAACCAATGACAGACAGAATGACACCGTGTGCGCCGTTGATGGAGCTTTCCAGCAGCGGAGACTGAATTGCCATCTTTGCAGCTTCCTCAGCCTTGTCCTTGCCGGCAGCAGAGCCAACGCCCATGTGTGCAAAGCCTGCGCCCTTCATGATGGAGGTAACATCGGCAAAGTCCAAGTTGATGAGACCCGGAACGGTAATCAGTTCGGAGATCGAAGCCACTGCCTGATGCAGGACATTATCTGCGATTTCAAATGCGTTTTTGAAGCTGATCTTCTGATCCGATACATACTTCAGGCGCTCGTTCGGAATAACGATCAGAGAGTCAACATTTTCCTTGAGCTGATCAATGCCTGCGTTTGCCTGTTCCATGCGCTTCTTGCCTTCAAAACCAAACGGTCTGGTAACAACGCCGACAGTCAGAATGCCCATTTCCCGTGCGATCTGTGCGACAACCGGTGCACCGCCGGTACCCGTGCCGCCGCCCATGCCTGCGGTGATAAATACCATGTCAGCACCTTCCAGTGCCTTGTTGATATCCTCGCGGCTCTCTTCTGCAGCCTTGCGGCCGATCTCCGGACGGGAGCCTGCGCCCTGTCCCTTGGTCAGCTTGGTGCCAACCTGAATCTTTACAGAAGCCTCCGAACGATTCAGCGCCTGCTTATCGGTATTGATTGCAATAAACTCAACACCCTGCAGACCGCTGGTGACCATTCGATTCACCGCGTTATTGCCGCCGCCGCCAACACCGATAACCTTGATGTTGACAACGGAATCGTAATCCATTTCAAACTCGAAACCCATGTTTGATCTCCTCCGTCGTTTTATATGAAGTAAATTTTATTTCGTCTCAAACCGAGGCGCCCGTCCCGCGGACAGGCACTTCGAATCCATTTTCTTCATTTTACCTCTTTCCCGCCGTTTTGGCAAGACAAGAAGGTGCATTCTTCAAAAAAAGTTCTTATTTTTAACCGAACCCGCGCCGTGCGCATCAATCATTCGCCGCCTCTGCCGTGCTGTCGCCGTCCGACTCGCTGTTGCCGCCTGCACTGCTGTCGGTTTTGTCTTCCGAGCCGTTGTCCGTGTCGGCCTGTTTGGTCGAGTTCGAGGAATCGTCCGTGCTGTCTGCATCGGTGCTGTCTGCATCGGTGCTGTTTGCGTCGGTGCTTTCTGTATCGGTGCTGTCTGCGGACTCTGTCTTGGTCTCGGCAGTCCCCGCAGCCTTATCCAGTTCTTCCTCCTTGATGACAACATCGGAAGTCGTATCCTCCGTCGGACGGTAACGCGCTTCCTTTTCGTCGGTCAAATCAATCACGCCGCTCTCCGGCAGGGACGGTTCTTTGAGAATCGCTTTGAGGAACTGAATTTTGTGTTCCAGATTGCTTTCCTCCAGTGCACCGAGTAAAATCGTATACCTTTTGTCATACGTCACGCGGACATCATACGCCTTTTCCACATCAATTGTCTTGATGTGTTTCTTCATGCCGTACTGATCCGTCAGTTCCAGCAGCTTCATGACAGAAGCCGCCTTTCCATATTTGTCCTCATCAACAGTATCGCCGACATGCAACCCCTTCATCGGCACACCGGTCACTTTTGCCGTGCCCTTCGCGGCGGATTTTGTTTTTTCCAGCACCTTGCCGGACATATCCAAAATCAGATATTTTCCGTTCTGCTCGATAGACAGCGCCGCTGTGCGGTCATTCACCTCTATTTGCAGCGTGCTCGGCAGCTTACGGCGCAGCTTGACGGTGTCCAAATACGGATATTCGTCTTTCAAATCCGCTGCAATCTGCTCGGTATCCAGAAAGAACATATTATCGCCCTGCTTGACGCCGGTTGACTTGATGAGCTGTTCACTCGTATAGCGCGTATCGCCCGTCACATTGATTTTCGACACCTGAAAGAAAATCGTCGGCGCAAAGACAATGGCAAGCAGTACCAGCACCGCAATGCCAATGCGCGAAATCATGCGTCTGCGCTTTTTCTTTTTCTGCCGTTCCACGAGGGCGCGGCGGGAACGCGCGCCGGTGCGGGATGCACCGGATGAATGATACGGTTCGCGGCGCGGCGCTCGATTGCGAGAAGCGTTCCCCGTTCCGGACCGACGTGTTTTTGCATTGCGGCTGTTTCGCCTGCTGTTTCTCACTTTCGCGCAGCCTCCAGAATGTACTGATAAATTTTCTCACTGGAATCCAGAATCGCCATGGTCTTGGCGCAACGACCCATCTCAGCGAGCTTCTCATCATCCGCAAGCAAATCGGTCACTGCGTGATACAGCTTTTCCGGCGTGCACTCCGGCTCCGTGATAACCTGACAGGCACCCTTCTGCTCCAATGCGCGGGCGTTCTTTTCCTGATGGTTTTCCGCCACATACGGAGACGGCACGATGATAGACGGCTTGCCCAGTACGCACAGCTCGCCCAGCGTCGCTGCACCGGCGCGGCAAATCACAAGATCTGCTGCCGCCATGACATCTGCCATATCATAGATATACTCGCGCAGTTCAATGTTCGGATGCTTGTCCAAATCCACGCCCTTTTCCTTGATGCTGTCCGGCAGCCACTTGTACGCAGCGGTGCCCGTCGCATGAATATGCCGGAAGCTGTCGTGCTGGCTCTCCAGCTCAATAAAGCCCGCCATGTGTCGGTTCATATACAGAGCGCCCAAGCTGCCCCAGAACGAAACAACCAATTTTTCATCGTCCGCCAGCTTCATCTTCTTGCGCGCCTTTTCACGGTCTGCAAAAATGATTTCGCCGCGCACCGGTGCGCCGGTCAGGCGAATGTTCGGACGATTTTCCAGCAGCTCGCGCGTGTTCTCAAAACTGATGAGCACGCGATCCGCCTTCTTGGCACAGGACTTTGTCACAACGCCCGGAAAGGCATTGACTTCAAGCAAAACCGTCGGAATATGCAGCTGCTGTGCCGCATGAACCATCGGATAGCTCGCATAGCCGCCGCAGCCCACGACAACATCCGGCTGATATTCGCGCAAAATCTTCTTTGCCTTTGCGGTCGCAGTCAAAGACTTCTGCAGTGTGGCAATGTTGTACAGCACCGCAGACGGAGACATCGAACGCTTGAGGCCGCGCACGTCTACGGTATACAGCTTATAGCCCTCACGCGGCACCAGTTTGGATTCAATGCCCGTCGATGTTCCGGCGAAGCGAATTTCTACATCATTGCGGCGGGACTGTGCATATTTCGCAATAGCAAGACCCGGATTGACATGGCCGCCCGTGCCGCCGCCTGTAATAAGCAATTTCATATCAAGCTACCCCTTTTCTCCTCATCATTGTTTTTTGGATGGCGGAATGTTTCTTGAAATATTGAGTAAAATACCGATTTCCAGCATCTGCATGACAAGCGCCGTGCCGCCGTAGCTGAACATCGGAAGCGATGCGCCGGTTACCGGAAACAGACCGGTGACAACGGCGAGATTCAGCAAAATCTGAAATGCGAACTGCATCGTAATACCGGTTGCGAGGAAAGCGCCAAATCGGCTTCCTGCCCGTCTGGCAATGGAGAATCCGCGGTACACAAAGAACGCAAACAATCCCAAAATCAGCGTTGCGCCGATAAAGCCCAGCTCTTCGCACACAACCGAAAAAATAAAATCGTTAAACGGCTCCGGCAAATACAAAAACTTCTGCCGGCTCTGTCCAAGTCCCAGACCAAACGGCCCGCCTGAACCAATCGCAATCAGCGACTGCACGATCTGATAGCCCTTGTTGCGTGCATCGCTGAACGGGTCTAAAAATACCTTGAGCCGGGAATGTACATGCGACAAATTAAAATACGCCAGAACAATAATCGCGATGCCCGCACCGGTCAGCGGAACCAAGAACCATACCTTCATGCCCGCCACGAACAGAATGGAAAATGCAACAACGGTGATAATCATTGCCGCGGACATGTGCGGCTCCAATGCCAGCAAGCCAATCAGCAGCGCAACCAGCAGCGCGTAAAACATCAAATCCTTGACGCGGTGCACAGATTTCGGATTCTTTGCCGCCAGCTTGGCGAACAAAAGCATGACCGCCAGCTTGGCAATCTCAGACGGCTGAAAGCCGAACAGCCAGCGCTGGGAATTGTTCAGCGAGGTGCCGAGCGGTGTCAAAACGACAATCAGCAGTATGATGGACAACACATACAGATGCAGCGCCCAGCGTTTGTACTTCCAGTACGGAATGCACGAGACGACATACATGAGCGCCAGACCAACCGCCGCAAACATAGTCTGACGGATAAAATAATAAAACGGTCCGGTCGAGGAGCTGTAGTATGCTTTCGGATAGCTGGCAGACAACAGGGCAATCAAGCCGATTGCCAGCAGCATCACCGTCACGAGCAGCAACGGAGCATCCGCCCGTTTTTCTTTCTCTTGCTCATACCAGCCGTACACGCGGCGGGTATACAAATTTTTCGAAAGAAGCGCTTGGAGTCTCTGTGCTTTCCGCGCCTTCTTTCTCCGTCTGTTCGTCTGTTTTTGCGGCGGACGGGATGCCGTTCGGCTGACTGCCCGCGTGCCGCGCTTCTTTCCCGAAGCAAAGGCCATGGAAATCACCTCCGTCTTTCCGATCTCACGTGTAACTTGTTACAAATAATGCGGTGCGGTGCCAAAGTACGCCAGCACACACATCACAACCGTGATGCCGGCGAAAATCAGCACAATTTTCTTTTCGCTCCAGCCGCACAGCTGAAAGTGATGATGAATCGGCGCCTTCTTGAAAATGCGCTTGCCCTGCATCTTCACATTGCCCTTGGCATCGCGTACCGGCTGGCCGTTTTCGTCCAGAACCGGCTTCTTGGTCGCCTTATAATAGGAAACCTGCAAAATATCCGACAGCGTCTCAATGACGTAAATCAGACCGACAAACACAAGTGCAATCGGCTGATCGCAGGCAAAGGCAAGACCTGCAACGGCGCCGCCGAGAAACAGCGAACCGGTATCGCCCATGAATACCTTAGCCGGATTGAAATTAAAGATCAGGAAGGCAGCCAAACCGCCAGCCAGTGCCGAAGCAAATACAACAACCGGTGTATTATTGGAAATGACGCCGATTACGATAAAATACACTGCAACCGGCAGCGTCACGCCTGCAGCGAGACCGTCCAGACCGTCGGTCAGATTGACTGCGTTGTTGCAGCCGACCATGATAAATGCCGCGATGACAATATACACCAGCCACGGGATGTTCAGCGAAACACCTGCAAACGGAATGTACAGGCTCGGCAGCAAATAGCCGCCCATGTGCAGGACGGACAGGAACACCAGCGCCAGCACCAGCTGCAGCGCAAATTTCTGCTTGGAGGTCAAGCCCTCATTTTCCGCCTTGCGAATCTTGGTGCGGTCATCAATAAAGCCGATGAGTCCGTAACACAGCGACAGCAGCAGTACGGTAAACGACTGAATCGAAATCGAATGCACAAGAATGACGTTGGAGAGAATTGTCACAAGCGTAATGCTGATGATGAACATAAAGCCGCCCATGGTCGGCGTGTTCTGTTTGCCGGCATGCTCCGGCACATAGGACAGGATTTTCTGTCCGAAATTCATATTGTGTAAGTAGCGAATGAGCGCCGGTCCGATTGCTGCCGCAATGATAAACGATGCAATGACCGACACAGCGATAATGGTTGTCATGTACGATTTCCCTGACTTTCTCTTTTATTTTGCTCGGAACAACTCCAGAGCCCTTTCCATCTTCCAATAGCGGCTGCCCTTAAACAGCAGAGCATCTCCCTGCTTCACATCGCGCTTGAGTGCGCCGGCAATGCCCTCGTGCGAGTGCATGATGTGAATGTTCGCATCCGGCATACCCGCTTCCAGTGCGCCGATACGATAATCCTCCGCGCCGTCACCGTAAGCATACAGCACATCCGCACACTTGGCAATGCTCTTGCCGCAGCGCTGGTGCTCTGACGCCGCAAAGCTGCCCAGCTCCCGCATACCGCCGAGCACCGCGATGCGCTTGCCGGTGATTTTGAGCTGAGACAGCAGCTCCAGCGATGCATTGACGGCATCCGGACTCGCATTGTAGCACGAATCAATGATGGTGCAGCCGTTCTCCTGCGTGATGGTCTGGTGAATATCCTGAAATCCCTGAAGCCCTGCCGCAATTTGCTCCGGCGAGAGCCCCAGACACAGACCGACACTGGCCGCTGCAAGGGCATTGTAGACATTGTGTTTGCCAACTGTACCGATGACCGCGTCAAAGCTGCCGTTCGGATGCACAATCGTCAGATTGATATGATCTCCCTCCTGCACGATATGCTGTGCGCGCACATCGCATGCCGGATTTTCGATGCCGAAATACAGGGTCTTTGCCGCGATGCGGTCTTTCTTGCACCACAGCAGCGGCTCATCTCCGTTGAGCACAGCCGTGCCGCCTTCCTGCAGTCCCTCCAGAATTTCCATCTTGGCATCGCGGATGCCCTCACGGGAACCAAGGAATTCAATGTGTGCGGTGCCGATATTGGTAATGACGGCAACCGTCGGCTTTGCCTGCACCGTCATGCGGGAGATTTCTTTGAAATTGGACATGCCCATCTCGACCACCGCCGCCTGCGTTGATTCCTCCAAGCGGAACAGCGTCAGCGGCATCCCGATTTCATTGTTCAGATTTCCCTGCGTGTACAGCGTGCGGAACTTCTGTCCGACAACCGCCGCTGTCATTTCCTTGGTTGTCGTCTTGCCGACGGATCCGGTGATGCCGACAACCGGAATATCAAACAGCGAACGATAGCCGCCCGCCAGCGCCAGCAGCGCCGCTCTGGTGTCCGGCACGCGAATGACCGGAACCGGCAGATCTACGTCTTTTTCCGACATGACGGCAGCGGCCTGCAGCTCTACCGCCTTTTCCAAAAAGTCATGGCCGTCAAATCGCTCGCCGCGAATCGGAATAAACAGGCTTCCGGCCGGAATAGAGCGGGAATCGGTAGAAATACCGGTAATCTGCGTGTTTCCGTCACCGACAACCGTACCGCCTGCAAATGCAGCCGCTTGTGCAGCCGTAATCATCTTCATATACTTTTCCCCTCTTATTTGATTTTTTACTTGTGATTTTTATTTTCGAAATACTGTGCGACAACCTCGCGCTCATCCAGATGATGCTTGACGTGATTGATTTCCTGATATGTCTCATGACCCTTGCCCATCAGCACGATGGTGTCACCGGTCTGTGCGATGTCCAGCGCGTGCCAAATGGCTTCCGGACGATTGACAATCACATCATACGGGGTCTTGGTGTCCTTCATTCCCTCCAGAATATCCTCGATGATTGCCTCCGGCTTCTCCGTGCGCGGGTTATCCGAGGTGACGATACAATAATCGGACAGCTTTGCCGCAATGGCGCCCATCTTCGGCCGCTTGGTGCGGTCACGGTCGCCGCCGCAGCCAAACAGACCAATCACGCGACCCTTGGTGAATACGCGCGCTGCTTCCAGAACATTTTCTACGCCGTCCGGAGAATGGGCATAGTCAATGAGTACAGTATAATCGGTATTTGTCGGAACCACTTCCACACGACCCTTGACGCCGTGCGCTTTGTGCAGCGCATCTGCCGCATCGGCAACCGACACGCCGAGTGCCTTCGCACAGGACAGTGCACACAGCGCATTGTATACAGTGAACTGTCCCGGAATCCCCAGCTTCACCTCGGTTTTGCCCTCTGCGCTCTCGCACACAAAGCCGATGCTGTCTGCATGCAGCTGAATATCTGCGGCGCGCAGGTCACAGGCTTCATGCTCGCCATAAGACAGGAACGGACAAGCCTTCTGCTCCAGCATGAACTTACCTGCCGCATCGTCCAGATTGGTCACACCGGTCTTGCTCTGATGGAACAGCAGTGCCTTGGCATCCCGATAGGCTTCCATGGTCTTGTGGAAATCCAGATGATCCTGCGTCAGATTGGTGAACGCACCGACGGTAAATTCGATGCCGTATACGCGATCCAGCACCAGCGAATGCGAGGATACCTCCATGATGACATGCGTACAGCCCGCATCACGCATCTGTGCGAACAGCTTGTGCAGTTCAAAAGATTCCGGCGTGGTGCGCTCGGTCGGCAGAATCTCATCGCCAATCATGTTTTGGTTGGTGCCGATGAGGCCGACGGTGTGACCCTGCGCCTCAAGAATGGTCTTGAGCAAATACGTCGTTGTGGTCTTGCCGTTGGTGCCGGTGATGCCCACCATGGTCATGCTGTCCGCCGGATGGTCAAAATAATTGGCTGCCATCTGTGCCAGCGCGCGGCGAGACGAATCTACGCGGATGTACGGCACCGAAATGCCGCCCTCTGGCACATGTTCCAGCACAATTGCGCTTGCGCCCAGCTCAATCGCCTTGCCGATGTACTTGTGACCATCGGTTTCATAGCCGGTGATTGCCACAAAGACATCTCCGTTCTGTACCTGACGGGAATCATATTTCAGCTCGCCAATTTCCATTCCGGTGTCTGCGGTCTGTTCCGCAATGTCGACGCCCTTGAGAATCTTTTCCAGTTTCATGTCTGTCTCCTTATTATTCCTGACTCGTTACGTTGTTGCCAAAGGCTACCGTGACAACGGAGCCTCTTGCCGCTTCACTGCCTGCCGCCGGGCTTTGCTGCACCGCAGCGGATGCACCGGATGTTCTCCAGCTGGCAATGCCGTTTTGCTTCATATACAGTCCAGCCTGCGCCAGCTCGGCACGCGCAGTTTCCACGCTCATGCCGCTGACATCCGGAACCTTTACTTTATCTGTCGGCTTCTTTTCGCCGCAATACAGCACAATTTTATTGTCCGGCTGCACAGAGATGCCTGCCACCGGAAGCTGATCTGTGACCTTTTTGCCGTCACCCTTTACCGTGTAATCCACGCCCAAGTCGTCCAGCGCCTTCTTGGCATCATCTACAGACTGTCCCGTCAGAGTCGGCACGGTAATCTCCTGCCGGTCTGCTTCTTCATCCGAATAAACAGCCTCTACGCCGAGATACGGCAAAATATCTTCAAAGATACGCGCAACAACCGGAGCTGCCACAGCGCCGCCGCCCTTGTTGTCGGTCTGCGGTTCATCGACCATGACGAGCACCGCATACTGCGGGTCATCCATCGGTGCCAGACCGATAAACGAAGCAATACGCAGCTTTTTATTGCTCTTCGGCTGTTTCTCAGACGTTGCCGTCTTGCCGCCAACGCGGTAGCCCGCAACATACGCGTTCTGACCGGTGCCCTGCGAAACAACGTTTTCCAGATAGTTATTCATTTTGTCGCTGATCTGCTTGGAAATCACCTGCCGCTTGACCTGTGTATCCATCGTCTGCTGAATATTGCCGTCAGCATCGACAATTTCGCGAACCACATGCGGCGTGACCAGCTTTCCGTCGTTGGCAACGGCGGAAACCATACACAGCTCCTGCAGTGGCGTAACCTGAAAGTTCTGACCGAACGACGCCGTCGCCAAGTCCACTTCTCCCATGTTGTCAAAGAAAATGCCGGTCGCTTCACCCGGCAGGTCAATGCCAGCCTTATCCATGAAGCCGTATGCTTCAAAATACTTGCGGAACATATCGGTTCCGATCAGCGCACCGATGTCCATCATTGCCACGTTGCAGGAATTTGCCAGCGTATCCTTGAGCACCTGTGTGCCGTGACCGCCGTCCTTCCAGCATCGAATGGTTTTATCTTTGACTCTCTTGGAGCCGCCGCAGGTAAAGGTGCTGTCATCATTGACCAACCCTTCCTCCAGCGCGGTGGACACGGTAAATACCTTAAATGTCGAGCCCGGCTCATAGGTATCGTTGAGTGCTTTGTTTCGCCAAAGATTCAGCAAAATCTCACTGTACTTTTTATCGTAGTCATCGCCGCTGAGATTGTTCAGCTCATTGAGCAGCGAGGTGTATTCCTCCGGAATCACGCGCGGATTGTTTAAATCAAAATCCGGCTTGGTGGACATCGCCAAGATCTCGCCGGTCTTGATGTCCATGACAATGCCGCAGACGCCCTTTTTCGCGCTGGTCTGCGCCAGCACTTCTTCCAGATGTTTTTCCAGATAGTGCTGTACGCCCTCATCCAGCGTCGTCACAACGCCGTTGCCGTCTTTGGCAGCGACATATTTTTCATAGTCATACGGCATATCCGAGCCAAGCGCATTGGTCGCTTTGACCACGCGGCCGGCCACGCCCTTGAGCACATCATTATATTGCAGCTCCAAGCCGTACAGACCCTGTCCGTCATCGTTTGTAAATCCGATGACCTGCGAGGCAAAATTGCCGTATTTATAATAGCGCTTGGAATCCTCCGTCGTGTTGACGCCGGAGAGCTTTTCATCGCTGAGTTTTTGTACCAATTCATCCGCAATATCCGCATCGACATGCCGTGCGATGCGCACATAGGACTGATCTCTCTGTATCTTTTTTAAGGTTTCATCATAATCCAAATCTAGATACTTGGCAAGCAGCTTGGCAATGCGCTGCTGATACTTCAGGCACGCCGCTTCTTTCTCCTCATCGGTTGCCGGAATGGCTTTGCCCTTTTCGTCTCGTTTGATCTCAACCGACGCCAAGCCCTTTGTGCGAATATTCGTCGGAGAGACGCTGATTTCCTGCGTCGTCGCACTGACAGCAAGCTCCGTCATATTGCGGTCATAAATCGAACCGCGCATCGGCGTGATAATCAGGTCTTTGGTCTGATTTTCCGCCGCTTTGCTTTGATAAAAATTGGTGTTGATGACCTGCAAATACAGCAGGCGACCCGCCACGATGACAAAGCTCAGCACCGCAAAGATAAGAATCAAAACGCCAAGGCGAAAACGAATACCTTTATTTGTCTTGTTGGAATGTTTTCCAGCCATTCGTCCAATCTCCAATCAATCGTTCTGCGAAATACCCGCCTTTTAAGAATACCTTTGATTATATCACAACTGTGTATCAATTGCATCGTCAATATGACAAAAAACAGGGAGTCAGAAGGTTATTCACGCTTCTCACTCCCACCGTTTTATTATGTATATGATACATCAGCGTAAAAATGATAAAATCGCACTAAAGCTCTTTACAAAACTGGATGCCAGTTTTTCTACCCCGCTCGAGCCCTCGTTTACCTGTACCTGATCGTTTTTCTGCAGCTCAAGATATTCCTCCTGACTGCGGTCGAGCTTGACCAGCCCCAATACATTTTCCGCATAATTTTCTACTTGCGAAAGATCCACAGAGTTTTCCTTTTTCGCCTTGAGCGAAGTGCACTCGCTCTCCAGCTGTGCGAGCTGTGCCTGTTTATCCTCTACTTTCTTTGTCAGGTCCGTCACCTGTATGTATCCGACCACCGTGCCCACTGCGCCTGCCATGACAATGGCAATCATTGCCGCAATGGCCAGCTTTCGGATACGCTCGCGGCTGCGCCGGATGCGTGCACGCTCTTTTTTGCGCGCCATCTTGCGCTGTTCCGCGGAATCTATCGGAATTGGCGTCTGATTCCGCCGCGTTTCTTTTGTCATACGAGTTCGCTCTCCCTTTTACTTTCTTGGCATTTTTTCACATACTCTCAATTTTGCGCTTCTCGCGCGGGGGTTTCGAGCGATTTCCTCCATAGACGGCAGCAGCGGCTTGCGCGCTACCAGTTTTACCTTTGCCTGTTTGCCGCACACGCACACCGGAAAGTCCTTCGGACAGGTGCAACCCTGCGCTGCGCTGCGAAAGGCATTTTTTACAATGCGGTCTTCCAAGGAATGGAAGGTAATAACAGCCAATCTGCCACCCGGCGCCAGCAGGTCAATGGAACGCTCCATCGCTTCCTGCACCGCTTTGAGCTCATCATTGACGGCAATGCGGATTGCCTGAAAGCTGCGCTTGGCCGGATGCTGCTTTTCGCGGCGCGCCGCCGGCGGCATTGCCTCTCGGATGATATCCGCCAGCTCCAGCGTCGTTTCAATCGGCTTTTGTTCCCGCGCGCGCTGGATAGCCGCCGCAATCTGCGGCGCATACCGTTCCTCGCCGTATTCCCAAAGAATGCGGCGAATCTCATTGCGATCCCATTCGTTGACAACCTCGTATGCAGACAACGGCTGCTGCTGATCCATGCGCATGTCCAGCTTGGCGTCATGCATATACGAAAAGCCGCGCTCTGCAATGTCCAGCTGCGGAGAAGATACACCCAGATCAAACAGGATGCCATCTACCTGCTCCACGCCGCACGAAGCAACCGCCGTGTCAATGTTCCGGAAGTCACTTTTTACCAGCGTCACACGGTCGCGCACCTCTGCCAAGCGTTTTTCCGCGTTGGCGAGTGCCATATCATCGCGGTCAATGGAAATCAGGCGGCCGCCCTCGGTCAAACGCTGTGCAATGTGCAGCGAGTGTCCCGCTCCGCCCAGCGTCGCGTCTACGTACACGCCGTCCGGACGAATGTTCAAGCTGTCGAGACACTCGGACAGCAAAATTGAAATATGCTGAAATTCCATTTTTTCGTCAGTCCTCCGTCTCAAAATCCCAGTTCTTCCATCGCCTGCGCGATGCTTTCACAGTCCATATCATCGGTATAGGCGTTCCAACGCTGTGCATCCCAAAGTTCTGCCCGCTCTCCGACGCCGATGACAACAACATCGCGCTCCAAATTCGCATAGCTGCGAAGCGTGGTCGGAATAACGATGCGCCCCTGCCTGTCCACGGTCACATCCGCCGCCGAAGATAGGAAGAAGCGCTGCAGGCCTCGAGATTTTGACATAGGCAGCTGCCGGATTTTTTGCTCCAGCTCGTCCCATGCCTTCTGCGGATACAGAAACAAACATTCGTCAAGACCTTTTGTCACGACAAAACTGTCTCCGAGCTGCTCGCGCAGTTTAGCGGGGATAAACAAGCGACCCTTTGCGTCCAAGGTATGCTGATATTCACCCTTCACGCCGACGCCCTCCCGCTCCGCAGTTGTGGTTTTGCGTGGGCTTTTCTCCCACTCTCTCCCACTATGATTTTATTATACTTTCTGTAATCTTAAATTGCAAGGTTCTTCCGCATTTTTTTATAGGAATAGTGAGAGTTTTTTCTGTGATTTTGAACAGATTCTGAACTTTCGAACAAATGTTCGCTTTTCATTGGAAACTTCTTCACATAGAAGAAGAAAAAAGCAGAAAACGGGGCGTACCTGCCGTTTTCTGCTTCTCGTTTTCTATGCGATTTTTGCTGTTACTTCGGGCTTACCTGCTCGAACTGTGCGCGGCACTTGCGGATCTCCTCCAGCGACTGTACAGCACACGCTTCTGTCGCGTTGAGCTTCTCCGTGCAGTACTTGTTGACTGCCGCACGAACCTGCGCTGCCTGTTTCTCCGCGTTGGAAACAATCTCATTTGCCTGACGCTGTGCTTCTGCGATCATGGCGCTTTCGTTTACCGTCTTGCGGACGTAATCCTCCGCCTTGCGGCGCAGTTCCTCCGCTTCCCTTTTGCTGGATTCTACCATTTCATTGCGCTTTTCTACGAGTGCGCGCGCCATTTCCAAATCCTTCGGCATATTGGTGCGAATCTCGTCCAGAATATCCAGCGCCTTTTCCTGGTCGATCATACATTTGTCTGCGCTCAGCGGGACGCTGCGCGCTTCCTGAATCATATCATAGAGCGAATTGATGAGTTCTTCCAAAACAGCTACCATGCGAGTCCCTCCTGCTTGTCTTGATTGGCATTGTTATCCGTTGTTCTGATATGTGCGATCGAGTTTTTTCAAAATATCCTCCCGAACTTCTTCCGAAACAAACTCGCTGATGTCGCCGCCGTGGCGGGCAATATCACGCACAATGGTAGAGCTGAGAAACAGATACTTCTGATCGGTCATCAGAAACACTGTGTCAAGCTCTGTATTCAGCTTTTTATTGGCAAGCGCCATCTGAAATTCATATTCAAAGTCGGACACCGCGCGCAGTCCCTTGACGATTGCGCAGGCGTTTTTCTCGCGCACATAGTCCGCGAGCAGTCCGCTGAAGCATTCCACCTCTACATTCGGCAAATTCGCTGTCATGCGCTTGAGGAAATCTACTTTTTCCTCCATGGTGAAGGCGGAAGTTTTTTCTCCGTTAATCATCGCCGCAACAATCAGCTTATCAAATAATTTGGATGCGCGCTGAATAATGTCCAAGTGTCCGAGCGTGGCAGGGTCAAAGCTGCCAGGATATACTCCGATTCTCATACGTGTCCTTTCCGGCTGCTCTGTCAGAGTGCCTTAGCTGTTTTCTTCCTTCCGGCACATCGCCGTCAAGAAGATCGTGCCGTATTGATAAGTTTTCTGCACAGCAAAGGATTCTGGGCACTTGACGCTATCTTCCACGGAACTTTCACATATTATTATACCATCCGGCGACAAGATGTCAAACGATTCTACAGCTTTCAGCGCAGAATTTAACAGTTCTCCTCCGTATGGCGGATCCAGAAACAGCACGTCAAACTGCTGTCCCGCCAGACGCTGCAGCGCCTGCTGATAGGTCATGTGCAAAACCTCGGCGCGATCCTCCACGCGGGCGGCGGCGATATTTTTTTTGATGACGCCGATCGCCTTAGGCGCCTGATCGACAAACACGGCACGCGCCGCGCCGCGGCTCAGCGCCTCAATGCCCATCTGACCGGTTCCTGCAAACAAATCCAGCATCGCCGCGTCATACAGCCGAAACTGCAAAATATTAAACACCGATTCTTTTACTTTATCCGTTGTCGGGCGGGTGTTTTTTCCCGGCACGGCATCCAGCATTCTGCCGCGCGCGCTTCCGCTGATGACTCTCATGTCTGCTCCTCCTGTTTGCTGTGAAAATAGTCGTAGACCGCCTGCGCAGCTGTGTGCGGAACAGCAGCCTCTAATTCTTCTATCGTCGCCTCGCGCACGCACTTCAAACTCTTAAACGTCTGCAGCAGCGCCGTACGGCGTTTTTCTCCAATACCCGGAATCTGATCCAATTGCGAGCGCACCGCCTGCGACTGCCGCAGCGTGCGCTGATACGTGATGGCAAACCGGTGCACTTCCTCCTGCATTCTGCCGACCAGCGCAAAAACCGCCGGCGTCGTTGCAATGCTGAATTCCCGTCCGTCCGGCGCGACCAGACCGCGCGTCCGGTGGTGATCATCTTTGACCATGCCAAACACCGGCGTCTCGCACCCAAATCGCTCCAGCACGCCCTTGGCAATACGCACATGGCCAAGACCGCCGTCAATCATAAACACGCTGGGCAGCGGGGAAAACTTCTCATCTCCGTCCTTCCAGCGCTGCAGCCGCCGCGTCAGCATTTCTTCCATCGCCTTGTAGTCATCCTGCCCGTCTGCCACCGATTCAATACGGAATCGGCGGTATCGGCTGCGCTTGGGCTGTCCGTTTTCAAAGACAATCATGGAGCCGACGGTATTGGTTCCGGCAAGATTGGAAATATCATACGCTTCAAATGTCGTGGGCGTCTGCGGCAGTCCCATCATGCTGCCGAACAATTCCAGAGATTTTTGTCTGCGCTGTCCCGTGGTCTCCGAGCGAACGATTTCCTCCCGCGCATTTTTCCGCGCCAAATCCATCAGCTCGCGCCGTCTGCCGCGCTGTGGCACGGACAGTGTGACTTTCTTTCCCGCAATCGAGCGCAGAAATTCGCTGACCGCATCCAGCTCCTCAATCGGATGTGAAATCAGCACCAATCCCGGCACAACACCTCGCATCGCGTAATACTGCTTGAGATAATCACCCAGCAGCTCCGCGCCGTCCTGCTCCGCAGTACCATCCAGCATGGTGTATTCTTTGTCGTACAAATTTCCTGCAATATAATGCAGCACAACCAGACACCCCTTTGTCTCGCCCTGCACAAATGCCAAAATGTCCATATCCGAAAAGCCGCTCGCCACAACCATCTGATGCTGTCCGGCGCGCTGAATCGCCCGCATGCGGTCGCGCAGCTGTGCCGCCTGTTCAAAGCGCTCCTGCTCCGCCGCCTGCAGCATATCGCGCTCCAGCTGTGCCGCAAGCGCTTCGTAGTCCCCTTCCAAAACGCGAATCGCCTGCGCCACGCGCTGTGCATACTCCTGCTGTGACACCTTTCCGGCGCACGGCGCGCAGCACAAGCCCATCTGTGCATTCAAGCACGGCCGCCGCTTGCCGATATCGCGCGGCAAACTGCGGTGACAGTCGCGCAGACCCAGCGCACGATTTACGGTGTCAATCGCCTGCATGGCGGCGCCGCGTCCGGCATACGGTCCCAGATAGCGTGCCGCATCCGCCTTGGGTTTTCCCACGACTTGAAACGTCGGATACGGTTCGTCCGTTGAGATGCGAAGAAACGGATATCCCTTGTCATCCTTGAGAAGAATGTTGTACTTCGGCTGGTATTTTTTTATCATCTGATTTTCCAAAACCAGCGCTTCAAACTCGGAAGAACATACGATAATGTCAAAATTATAGATATTTTCCACCATTTTTCGCGTTTTCGGCGTATGTTTTGCCTCGTTTTGAAAGTACTGCGAGACGCGGTTTTTGAGTACCTTTGCCTTGCCGACATAGATAACCTGATCCTGCTTGTTTTTCATGATATACACGCCCGGTTCTTTCGGGAGCGTCAAAACCTTTTGATGCAGTTCTTCGCGGGTCATCGTCACATCTCCTTCCGAAAAGATAACGAAAAAAAGACACCGCAAACCAGCGGTGTCCTCTGTTCATTCGTGGGGTTGAAATCAGTCGCTGAAGTTCGAATCGCTGAAATTGGACTGAATCAGATCGGTCAGTGCGTTGACAGCCTCAACCTCGTCAACACCGTCTGCGATCAGCGTGATCGTTGTGCCCTTGGTGATACCCAGGGACAGAATGCCCAGCAGAGACTTTGCATTGACTCTGCGCTCTTCCTTTTCAACCAGAATTGTGCTCTTAAAACCATTTGCACACTGAATGAAGAATGTAGCCGGACGTGCGTACAGTCCAACCTGGTTCGTTACCTGAACTTCCTGTGAAAACATTTCAACATCGCTCCTATAAACAAAATTAAACTAAACCTATACAACACAATACATGAATATGCAGATTCATTTTCCTGAATCATATATTATTGTTTATAGCATACCTGTTTTTTCCGATTTCGTCAATATGTTTTTGTAACAAAAGAGAGTCTTTTCGCTCAAAAATTTGTAAAGGATTTTCAAATGCCGCAAATTGCAACAGGATAGATTCCAACATATTGGCGTTTTTGATGCCATAATTTTTGTATCTTGTCAGGTTTTACTTCAGTTCCAGAATCGTTACGCCCATGTCGCCTTCGCCGTATCGGCCGTTGCGAATGGACTTCACATGCTTGTCGTGCCGCAGGTGATCCTGAATGGCTGCACGCAGTGCACCAGTGCCCTTGCCGTGAATAATTGTCACAACATCCAGCCGCGCCATCAGGCAGTCGGAGATATATCTGTCGACCTCCATGAGCGCCTCCTCGACCATCATGCCGCGGACATCCAGCTCGCTTTTTGCCGCAGAACGGCGAACCTCCGGCGATGCGCCTGCTGTCCGGTACGCCTTGCGCGTCTTGGGCTGCTGCTTCTTTTTCGGCTGTTCGATGCGCAGCTCGTTGATGGGCACATTGACCTTCAAAATACCCGCCTGTACATACACCATGCCGTCCTTGTCTTCCGGCTTGAGAACCGTGCCCTGCACGCCGACATTGAGCAGATAAACGGTATCTCCCGCCTTGAGCGGGCGGATGCTGTCCGCTTCCACGGTCTTTTTCTCGCGATGTCCCGCCTTTTTCTCCGCCTGTCCCAGCGTGCTGCGCAGCGCGGCACGTGCAGCCGCCAGATTCTGATCCGCCGCATTGGTGTTCGCCTGCTTTTTCATCTCATCCAGCTGCGCAAGAACCGTATCCGATGCGATGCGGGCATCGCGCAAAATACGCGCCGCCTGTTCGCGTGCCTTTTCCAAAATGGCGTCGGTCTCGTCCTCGGCGCGTCCCTTCATCGTGACCGCCTTGTCCTTTTCCGACTGCGCCGTGCGGCGCAGTCTGTCCGCGTCCTCGCGCTGCTTTTGCAGCTGATGCCGTTCCTTTTCCAGTCTGCCCAAAACATCCTCAAAGCGGACATTTTCCTCGGAAATCTGCTTCTTTGCCTGCTCAATAATGGCTGGCTGCAAGCCCAATCGCTTGGAAATCGCAAACGCGTTGGACTTGCCCGGCACGCCGGTCAGCAGACGATACGTCGGCTGAAGGGTTCGTACATCAAACTCACACGAGGCATTTTCCACGCCTTCTGTCGTCAGCGCAAACACCTTGAGTTCGGAATAATGCGTTGTCGCCGCAACCAGCGAGCCCATTTTTCTTCCGTACTCGATAATTGCCACAGCCAGCGCTGCGCCTTCCTCCGGATCCGTGCCGGCGCCCAGCTCATCGAACAAGATTAAGTCGTCCGGCCCGCACTTTTCCATAATAGACACGGTGTTTTTCATGTGTGCAGAGAACGTAGACAGCGACTGTTCGATGCTCTGTTCATCGCCGATATCCGCATAAATATTCTGGAACAGGCATACTTCGCTCTCCTCATTTGCCGGAATGTGCAGACCGGAAGCCGCCATCAGGCTGAGCAGACCCAGTGTTTTCAGGCTGACCGTCTTGCCGCCCGTGTTCGGTCCGGTGATAACCAGCGTATCATAGTCACAGCCCAGCGCAATGTCAATGGCAACCGCCTTTTTCTGGTCGAGCAGCGGATGCCGCGCCTGAATCAGCTGTACCTGTGTTTTTTCGCTCAGCTTCGGGGAACAAGCATTGAGCTGGAACGAGTAATTCGCCTTGGCAAAGATAAAGTCCAGCTTGCACAGCACATCATAGTCCGCCGCAATCGCTTCGGAAAATCCCTCGACATCCGCGGTCAATTCGGCAAGAATGCGTTCAATCTCCGCCTTTTCCTTGCCCTGCAAAATTTTAATCTGGTTGTTTGCATTGACAACCTGCGTCGGCTCGATAAACAGCGTCGCACCGGAGGACGAAATATCATGTACCATGCCCGGCACATCGCCCTTGTGCTCGCTCTTGACCGGAATAACATATCTGCCGTCGCGCTGTGTGATAATGGTCTCCTGCAGGTACTTGGAATACGTTGCAGAAGATACATAATGGTTCAATGTCTCGCGCACGTGCACATTCTGCTGTCGAATCTGGCGGCGAATGTTTGCCAGCTCGGACGATGCCGCGTCGGCAATCTCCTCTTCGCTGATAATGGCGCGGTTGATTTTTTCCTCCAGATAGCGATTGCTGTTGATGCGCGCGAACATCGTATCCAACGACGTATGCACGCCGTTGTCCTGCTGCTCGTTGCCGTACTTGCGCACCTGATTGGCGGCGTGCAGCAGCGATGCAATGTCCAGCAATTCGCGCGTGGACAGAATGCCGCCCATCTTGGAGCGGCTGAGCGCCGCAGACACCTCACGAATGCCGCCGAACGCCGGTGTGCCGCCGGTCATGAGCAGACGCTTCGCGTCATCGGTCTGCGTCAGCAGCTCCTGTACATCCTCGATGTCGTGCAGCGGGCGCAGATTTCTTGCCGCCTGCTTTGCCTTTCGGCTGACGCATTTTTCTGCCAGCTGATCGAGAATCGTATAATATTCCAGTATTTTCAGACTTTTTTCAGAAAGTTTACTCATTTTTCTTGTCAAAACTCCTAAAAATATTCTATTTCTATGTAATTATTGTTGATTGATGTGATACGCCCGCACCGTCGCGCCGACCGTTGTTGCACCGAGCACAGCCAGAAAAATGACTACACTTGCTATCGCATATCGTGCGTCCTGCCGATAGCTCATAATTGTCATGTACAGCGTATACGCACCGATTTCCATTTGCAATACATGCAGCATGGTTATGATGGTTTGATAGACTTGCTCTTCGTTTTTCTTATTCATCTCAAACGGTACATTGAGCATATCCACCGGCACGAAATGTGCTACTAGGCTGACGATGCCGGACGCAATCGTGATGATAATCGGGAGAATGAGCAGCGAACCGGGAGAGCCATAGCCATCCGGTGTGCCGTCCAGTGCATAATGCGTTGCGATGGTCTTTGGCAAATGCCGCATGCCGTATATCGCAATGCCATAGCTTGCCAGCAGCAACAGCCACGCAAGCATTTCTAATACCGTATGCCGCTTGGTTCTCATAGCAGCCCCTCCTCACGTCATGTCAAACAGGGAATGATAAAAGCCTAAGGTCTCTTGGCACTGTACATCCATGTGATACAGCAGATATTTTTCGCAGATTTTGCCGAGCTGTTTGGCGGTCTGCTCACTGACAGCGAACGAAAACTCTTTTTTATCCGGACAATACGCGATATACCGCAGCGCGTGCAGCACACTCTGCGACACGGAAAAATACGTTCCGCCGACACGCTTGCGGCAGCTGTCGCAAATCAGAGCGCCATTCTCGAGCAAAAACGACCAATTGCCGCATTCCGTCTCGCCGCATGCGCCGCAGCCGTTCAGTTCCGGCTGAAAGCCGAGCAGGCAAGCCAGCCGCAGTTCAAACGCCGCTTTGACCGCCTGCGGCTGTCTGTGCTGCCGATCCAGCGCATACAGCGCGCGCAGCACAAGCCGCAAAATCTGTTTTGCCGTCTGCTCCTCCACCGCCGCAATGTTCGCCAAATCAGCAAAATAGCAGCACAGCGCATAGTATTCAATGTTGCCCGTGATACCGCTCCAAAACGCCGTATCTATCACGGCATCGTTGAGCTGATATTGTCTGCCGGCAAACAGCGTAAACTCGCTGTACTGAAACAGCGACGTCGCCGTGACCAGCCGTCCGCGTTTGCGCCGGATGCCGCGGCACAGCACTTCAATTTTGCCCAATTCCTCGGTCAAAAGCGTAATATACCGGTCGTGGTCTCCAAAATCCGTCTGCCGGATTACCAGCCCTTTGACCGCAACATGCTGCTGTGCCATGGATTACTCGTTTTCGTAACCGAAGTTGCGCATCTGATACTGGTTGTTGCGCCAACCCTCCTTGACCTTAACCCACAGCTGCAGATACACGCGGGTGTCAAGCAGTTCCTCGATGTCCTTGCGCGCCTCTGCGCCGATTTTGCGCAGCATCGCGCCCTGCTTGCCGATGATAATGCCCTTATGGCTGTTTTTCTCACAGTAAATCGTCGCAGCAATGTTCATCAGACCGTCATCGCGCTCACGCATCTGCTCCACGGCGACGGCGGTGCCGTGCGGCACTTCGCGCTCCAAGTTGCGCAGCATTTTTTCGCGGATAATCTCCGCGACGAGCTGCCGTTCCGGCTGATCGCACAGCATATCGTCCGGAAACAGCTGCGGACCTTCGATGGCAAATTTTTCAAATTCTTCAAACAGGATGTCGCAGTTTTCGCCGGTCTTTGCGGACAGCGGAACCACGGCGTCCCATGTATGTGCCTCAGAATATGCGGCGATGACAGCCAGCAAATCCTCATTTTTTACGGTGTCAATCTTATTGATGACGAGCACGGACGGCATCCGATACTGCTTCATGCGCTCCATCAGTTCCTGTTCTGCTGGACCGATGTGCGGCACCGGATCGACAACCATCGCAGCAATATCCACATCTGTTACGGTATCATTGACGACTTTTACCATGTAATCGCCCAGACGGGAACGCGGCTTGTGCAGACCCGGCGTGTCCTGAAAGACAAACTGACAGTCTCCCTTGGTCACAACACCGGTGATGCGCGTGCGCGTCGTCTGCGGCTTATTGGACACAATGGCAATCTTTGTGCCGACCAGCCGATTGAGCAGTGTCGATTTGCCGACATTCGGCTTGCCTACAATGGAAATGATGGCACTCTTTTTTACACTCATGCTTATTCTCCTTGTTTCTCCACTTACTTTTCAAACTGATCGGTATCGCGGCGCAGACCCAGCGATTCCAACACAGCTTCTTCCTGCTTGCGCTGGAGCTGACGTTCTTCCTCGCTGCGCTCATGGTCGTAGCCGAGCAGATGCATCATGGAGTGCACAGTCAAAAATCCGCACTCGCGCTCGACAGAATGTCCGTATTCCTTCGCCTGCTCAACCGCGCGGTCATAATTGAGAATCATATCGCCCAAAAACAGCGAATTGTCTCCCGGATCGCGCTCCATGTCTACATCCTCCGGCCACTCGCCGTTGTAAAATTCCAGCATCGGGAACGACAGCACATCGGTCACGGCGTCCTTGCCGCGGTTCTCCCGATTGAGCGTGCGAATCGTCTCATTGTCCACAATCGTGACATCTACAAAGCTGTGTTCCGGCGCGTTTTCCATCTCCAGCGCCTTTTGCGCACAGCGGGTAATCAGCTCGGAAACCTGTTCCAATTGGTCAATCTCCGCCTCCGGCGTAATGCGAATGCGATGCATGTTTTCCGCCTCACTTTCTATTCTGTGTCCGACGCTTTGCCGCACTTTCCTTGGCGCGCAGCTGCTTTTGCTGTTCATACTTCTCATACGCGCGGACAATGCGCTGTACCAGCTCATGACGCACGACGTCCTTATCTGTCAGCTGGCACTGAGCGATGTCCTCGACATTTTTGAGCACGCGGACAGCCTCCTTCAGACCGCTCACGCGGTCTCCCGGCAGGTCAATCTGCGTAATATCGCCCGTGACAACCGCCTTGGAGCCAAAGCCGATACGCGTCAGGAACATTTTCATCTGCTCCGGTGTCGTGTTCTGCGCTTCGTCCAAAATAATAAACGAATCATCCAGCGTGCGGCCGCGCATGTATGCGAGCGGCGCGACTTCAATGCTGCCGCGTTCGAGCAGCTTATTGAACGTCTCCGCGCCCATCATGTCAAACAGACCGTCATACAGCGGGCGCAGGTACGGATCTACCTTGCTCTGCAAGTCACCCGGCAAAAAACCGAGCTTTTCGCCCGCCTCAACTGCCGGACGGGTCAAAATAATGCGGCTGATCTGCTTGTCGCGGAACGCCGCCACGGCAGCAGCAACCGCCAGATACGTTTTGCCGGTACCCGCCGGACCAATGCCAATCGTGACGGTATGCGTGCGCATCGCGTCCATATATCGCTTTTGTCCGAGTGTCTTGGCTTTAATCGGCTTGCCCTTTGCCGTGATGCACACGACATCCTTGCCGATTTCAGAAATCTGGTTTTGTCTGCCGTCCTTGACCAGACCCAGCACATACTGCACGGTCTGCGTGCCGATGCTCTCGCCGCGCTCTGCGAGCTGCATCAGGGACTGGATGGTTTTCATCGCCAGTTCTACGTGATCCGGATCAGATCCGGTAACCTTGAGTTCGGTTTCTCTGCTGAGCACCGTGACATCCAGTGCTTTTTCCAGCACCTTCATATTTTCGTCAAACGCGCCAAAAATTCCCATGATTAAATCAATGGAATCAATATGCATGGTCGTTTCTGCCATATTTATTCTTCGCTCTCCTTGTTTTCCTCGGATTCCGGAAGCTCCGTTGTGCCGCTTTCCACACGTTCGGCAATCTGTTCATAACACCACACGACAGACCGCAGGACAGCGGCATGCGCTTCCGTATTCATATCTGCCTGCATGGATGTCAGGCAGCCTTCCTGCAGCTGCGCTTGTATCGACCGTTTTGTTCCGTATTCCAGCCGGCTTTGCATCGTTTCCGACCGGAGCAGCACAGGTTCTGTCTGATACGGAATGACCGTCTCGCAGCACAGGGAAACCGGCAGCACCAGATGTTCATTGATGCGCACCGTTTTCATCGTTATTATTCTATCACAAATCCCCTCTGTTAGACTACTGCTCCTATATAAATTTATCCGTGTTTTTCCGAAACACAGTGCATACCGATGCCGTTTCCTGCCTGTTTCGGTTTTTCGCACCGCTTCGAGCGGCAGTTTTCGCGTCACATAGTAGCGTACATCCGCCCATACCTGCGCATTGGCGTCTGTGAGACGGTCTGCGTCCAATTCTCCCTGCTTCCGCACCAGTGCATCTACAAGCACCTGCCCGCGCACGACGGCATCTCCCTGTTTGCACAGCTGTGTGCCGCGCCCGACAGAAATTTTTCGAATGACGCCGTCTTTGCGCGCAATGACATCGTGTATCCCCTGTTTGGTCTGGTTTTCTGGCGGAGATTTTGCGGCGGCAGCCTGCACCGTCAGCACATTTCCCTCAATATTGACGGAAAAATATTTGAGTTCATCCAATTGCATCATCATGTGCCGCTTGACGTCTTTCGCATCTATGGTACGGCTCTTTGTGCCCACGCCGATATGCAACGTCTCCAGCTCCTGCAAAATGGCCTGCCCGTTCACCCCTTGCTCCAGCCTGAGATCTATCATCCAAATGCGCGAGGACAGTTCCCAGCACAGCAGGCCCATGAGGACAAAGCCCAGCCACAGTCCATGCCGATGCCGGAGACGGTTCCAGACAAACGGAAATCCGCGCCGCCGGACAATGTGCACGCGGCAGCGCGACCGTTTGCGCACGCATGCCAGCCGATAAAAATCGCGCAAAGTCAGCTCCGCCCGCAGTTCATCCATCTGTGTCCGACGAATGCGATACAGCATAATGCGCTGCTGGGCGCAGAGATTGAGAAAGCGTTCCAGCTCTGCGCCGCGCACGCGGATGGTCAGCATCCCGCCTGCCAGTCGAATCCAGTCGGCAACCATGTGCGCTCACGCTCCCTCTGTCAAAAATCCCACTTGTGCAATCAGACCGGTGATGGATAGCTCTTGCTCATCCAACGTGCCCAATTCCAATTCGCTGCCGGTAATCTGCACAAGCAGCCTGCCGCATCGAATGCGCATCTCCTCTCTGCTGTACAGCGCGATGACGCACCGGCCGGTTATCACAATGCTGCGGTTTCCGTCCAGCTCGATGCACGGCGCACCGCCCAGCTCCGGAAAGCTTGCTCTCAAACCGTCCCCTCCTTCTCTGAAAATTTGTATGCGCGGGCGGTATGATTGTTGCCATGTCCCGATAAAATGAACCGAGAAAGGGGCTGATTTTTGTGCGCCATCGACTGTATCGCGCCGGTTGTCTGATTTTTTTGCTGCTGCTGTGTCAGCACGCATCCGCCTGCGCCGCTGCGGTCTCTGCGGCGCTGCAATTGTGTCTGACCTCCGTTATTCCGGCGCTGTTTCCATTTTTCGCCGCCAGCACGCTCGCCGTCTCATGCGGCATGGCGCAGACGATTGGTGCGCTGTGTGCAGTCCCGTTTCGCACGCTGTTTCACCTGCCCGCCTGCGGCGCGGCGGTTCTGTTTGTGAGTTTTCTGGGCGGCTATCCCGCCGGTGCACGCATGGCAGCGCAGCTATACCGCAACGGACAGTGCACGCGCGAACAGGCTGCCGATTTGGCGGCCGTTTGCAACAACACCGGTCCCGCCTTCCTCATCGGCATGTGCGGCAACGGCGTATTTCACTCGCTGTACGCCGGTATCTTTTTATATTGCGTGCATATCATTTCCGCTGTGCTGACGGCACTTGTTCTGCGTCCCAAAGACATGCCCGCACCGGCAAAGCCGGATGATTTCCCGCAGACGCTGCGCGCCGCGCCGCTGTTTGTGCAGGCGGTGCTGTCCGCCGGATGCGCGAGCCTGCATGTATCCGCCTTTGTGCTGGTTTTTTCCGTCATACTATCGCTTGCCAGACAGACCGGCTTGTTTTCTCTAGTCTTATCCGTCAGCGCACCGCTGTGCAGTGCGTTCGGACTGTCCGACGGCACCGGCGTGCTCATCGGTCTGTTGGAACTGACACAAGGGCTTGCCCATCTGACGCCGCACGCCGGCACGCTGGCGGCGCGGCTCACCACAGTCTCTTTTTTGTGTGCATTCGGCGGAGTATCCGTGCTGTTTCAGACTGCCGCCGTGACAGACGGCTTGGCGTTTCGCGCCTGTCTGCGCGGGAAGCTCGTACACGCGCTGCTCGCTGCGCTTGTCTGCGCAGCCGCCCTCCACGTTGTGCCGACAAGCTGGCTGGAAAGTTTGTAAATTTCGGCAATATTTTTGTTTCTCTGCGTCTGGAAACTGTGTATAAAATACGCTATAATATTGTGATAGTGTCTTATGACAGAAAAGGAGACTTTCTATGTTTAATCCGTTCCGAAGGAACTGCTTATATAACGAATCCATCGAGCCGCATTGTGCATACTGTGCGCACTGCAAGCCGGACAATGAATATCAAGGTGTCTGCGAATATCGCGGCATCGTGGCAATGGCAGGCAGCTGCCGCCGTTTCACCTATGACGCGCTGCGCCGCCGTCCGCCGAAGCCCGCCCGCATCCGCGGCCGCTTCAGCGATGCAGATTTCTTCTTTGAAGAAAAAGAGCCGGAAACACCACAGGCTTCCGCTGCGGACAAGCCGAAACAGCCGGAGGAAAAAATCTCGCTGCCGGTTCCGGAAGATCTGAGCCAGTTCGCCGATTTATGGGAAGACGATGACGAAACGCCAAAGGCATCCGCCCAGTCGGAAGCGGCTTCCGAATCGGAAACCGAACAGACAAAATCCGAGCCGGAACAAACCAAGGAGGAATCCCCAGATGAAGGTTAAAAAACAACTCGCTGCCTTCCTGTTGTCGCTCTCTCTGCTCACCGGCATGGCAGCGCCGGTGTTCGCCGTTGATTCCGCTTCCTCGGACACTGATACCACAACGTCCTCCGAGCAATCAGCCCAGACCGCGCAGACAAAAACCGAGCAGTCTGACGATGCCGGCTCGGAGAAAACGCAGACAAGCACAACGGACACGGCAACAACCGAGGAGCAGGACCCGAAAAATCCATCCATCACGATTGATGCAAAGGCTTCGATTCTCGTCAACGCAGAGACCGGCGAAATCATCGAGGCGCACAACGAGAAGGAAAAGGAATATCCGGCTTCTACAACCAAGATGATGACCGCCCTGCTCGCACTGGAAAATTGCAAGCTGAGCGATGTTGTCACGATTCAGCAGGATGACATCGCTGCGGCCGGTGCCGGTGCCAGCAACGCCGGACTCAAAGCAGGCGAACAGGTCACCGTGGAAAATCTGCTGTACTGCCTGATGCTGCCTTCCGCTTTTGAGGCAGCCAATGCACTCGCCCGCACCGCCGGCGGGTCTGTAGACAACTTCGTCAAGATGATGAACGACCGCGCCAGCGAATTGGGCTGTGTGAACACGCATTTCGTCAATCCGACCGGTATGCATGACACCAATCACTATTCCTGCGCGTATGATATGTATCTGATTGCCCGCGAGGCAATGAAAAATTCCACCTTCCAAACGGTTGTCAATACGGCGCAAAAAAAGCTGCCTGCGACGAACAAAAACTCCGAGCGCATCATTTATACGACCAACGAGCTGATTCGCAGCAGCTATTCCTCGGTTTACTATGACAATTGCTATGGCATCAAGACCGGTCACACGACACCGGCGGGCTACTGTCTGGTATCCTACGCCAAGCAGGGCGGCTATTCGTACTATTCCGTTGTGCTCGGTGCAAAGGCGGGTACGGAGTATGCGGGCAGCTTCACCGAGACCAAGCGGCTGTTTGAGTGGGCATTTGACAATTTCCGCATGCGAACTGCCACAGAAGGCGGCGCCGCAGTGACGGAATGCCCGGTTCGGCTGGGCAAGGGTGTCGATCATGTCACGCTCGTCACAGCCAAGGATATCTCTGTTCTGCTGCCAAAGGGCGCAGATGTTTCGGATTTAGAAACCCAATTGGACGTATCCGAGAGCTACGATGCACCGATTGCACAGGGACAGAAGCTCGGCACCGTTACCTATTCGTATAACGGAACGGCATGCGCAACCGCCGATCTGATTGCACTCAGTGAAGTCCAGCGCTCCCCGATTTTATTCGCACTGGATCAGGTATCGAAATTCTTCCACTGGCTGCCGATTCGCGTTCTCGTTTCGATTGTTGTCCTTTTGTTCGTGCTGTATCTGGTATTCTCCTTTATTGCCGGACGAAATCGCCGCATCAAAAAACAGCAGCGCCGCAAAGCGCAGCGCAAAAGACGCAAGTAATTTTATAAAAAGAACCTCTGTTTCGTGAAAAACAGAGGTTCTTTTGTCGTTTACGCTTCCGATTCCAGCCATTCGACATAGCGCATCATCATAACAGCTGCCTGTGCGCGCGTTGCATTGTCTGCCGGCCGAACCACTTTGTCCTCTCCGGAACGCTCGCCGGACAAAATGCCATTCTGATACGCCCAGAGCACGGCATCGTTCGCCCACGCGGCAACGGTGCCGCCGTCCGCAAATGCTTCGCGCACGGAACCGCTGACTTCCGGCTTTCCCGCACAGGAATACAGCATCACAGCAAATTCCTGCCGCGTAATCGCCCGATTCGGCCGGAACGTGCCGTCTGTATAGCCGCTGACGATGGATTGTTCCGCCGCCCAAGTAACTGCCCGATAATACCATGCGTTTTTCTTGACATCGGTAAACCGATCGCTTTCTTCGACTTCAGGATTTTCCGCTTGATTATACAAAATCTGTGCGACTTGTGCACGGGTCAGCGTGCCGTCGGGCTGAAACTGCGTCTCAGACACGCCGCTCATCAGCGCATGGTCATACACATACTGCACAAAATCACGATACCAGCTCGTTGCCGGAACGTCCGTGAAAATATCCTCTACGCGGCGCGTATCCGAAATAATTTGGTCAATATATGTTTTGCCGCCAAACGTACAGGAAGCCGTTCGCGTGCCATTTTCATTCACTGTGACGGTGCAGGCTTCCTGCTGTATATCATCGCCAAGCGTGCAAAAAAAACGTGCAATGCAAGAGAGTAGATCCGAGCTCCATTCAAATTCCGGCCGTTCATAGGTGTGCGTATGGGTTTTCTGCGTTTCCGCATAATCCTCGTCCCCCATCGGATAATTGCGGTAAAACGCATTGGTTTTATACTCCGAATCACGCACATGACCGGTAAAGTTTTCATTGCATTTCAAAAAATAAATCGGCTTTTCATTTCCCGCATCCCATGTTGCGTCCAGATTGTAATATTTCCCGCCCAGCTTGACAATGTTCCAGCTGTGATTTTCTCCATTTCCTGTGCCGGAAATGAAACGGCAGTCAATATTTTCCTCCAACAGCAACCGGTACAGCAAAACCGAATAGCCCTGACAAACGCAGGTGCCGTTTATGGCTGCCGCATACGCCGTATACTTGAGCTTGTACGAGTCATCCGCATCGTGTTCGCTGTCGTATGTCACATGGCTGCACACGTAGGAATAGATGGCTGAAATTTTCTCATAATCGCTCTTTCCGTCGAGTTTCAGCGACTGCAAGATTTTCTTCACCTTTGCATCCAGCACAGCTTCCTGCTTTTCCGTCGTGTACCACGTCATCGTGTATTTGATCGTCATATAATACGTGTTGCCTTCCACGTTTCCCGACTGTGTGGCCTCCCATCCGGCATACTGCCATTTGAGATAATCGCCCTCTGTCGGCTTTCCCGTGTGTGCAACCGCCTTTTTGAAAAAGTTCTCGGCATCCTGTTTGTCATAGGTATTCGACTGATAATGCAGCGTAATGGTGCTCTTTCGCTGCACCAAATCCTCACGCAGCTGGTCACACAGTTCGGTTTCCGAGGTCACATACTGGGTCGAACCCTCCGATGCATCTTCCTCCCGCGTTGTTTTCAGCTGCGCCGCTGTCATCTCATTGCGATACAGCGGATTGATATACGTGCTGGTAGAATAAATCCGTTCTGTGCGCTGCTCCGGCAAACGAACTGCCAGCGCGCTGCCGGACGGAACCAGCATGGAAACCGCCAGCAAAGCGGCTATCAATCGTTTTTTCATCGTATCTGCTCCTTTCCAACTGGGGTCTTAGGGGGCATTTACTCTGGAGATAAAACCTACTCTTCTGTTGTTAGTATACCATTCCTCGCAGACTTTGTAAACGATGCCAAAAATGTATCTTGTGTGTACATCGGATGAAGATAAAAAAATCGGCACAGACCGCGGTCTGTGCCGATGACATATTCTATTGCTATTAGTTTTTCGGATAATTGGTCGCATGCAGCAGCGTGATGCCAGAGCTGTTGCGGCTCGCCCATGCGCCGTACTTGACGTAACGCACGCTGACGGTGTTTGCCGCCGTCCAGTTTGCATCATATACGGTAAAGCCGTCTGCATCGCTGGATACGAAAATCATCGTGTGCATCTTCGGTTTGTTCATCTGAAGCACGTCACCCGGCTTTGCCTTGCTGATCACGCCCTTGATGCTGCTTGCGGCATACGAAGTGGAGGATGCCTTGATAGAATACATCTTGCCATCGCTCGCGGACTTCGGGCTGCCGTCATAATTCCAGCGTGCCTTCTGATCATACATGCGGTAGAAAACCTCTCTGCCGAATCCCATACACTGGCTTGCGCCCGCAAAGGAGTAGCTGCTGCCCAAGTTCTTTCCGTTCGGATGTACCGTCATAATAGAAGCCAGCTTTGCGGAAGCCGATGCGGTATCCTCCGAATTGTTGGACAGCTTCCACTGCTGGGATGCGCTGCCGGTATATGCCTGCAGCGACACGCCGGAGCCGGATGCGGTCAGCGTCATCGAGGGATTGTTCGCCAAGCGGAAAGAATATGCGTCGTTTGCCTCTCCGACTGCCACAAAATCCTGACAAATCGTGCCGTTCTGTGTCCACAGCAGAGCCGCTGCACCGCTCGTCGGGTTAGTGTCCATAACGAGGTCTTTGTTTGCCGTGCTGGCGATGCGGAAGCTGCCGTCGCTGTTCTTCACAAAGGTGAACTGCTGATCTGCGCCGTCTTTATCCGCTGCCAGAGAAATCATCGCCTGCTTGTTGGCGGATGCTGTCATGACGCTGTTGTTTGCCGCACTGTGCAGCTCATAGCTGCCGTCCGGCACATTGGTGCAGGTAATCGGAGACGCATTGTTCTGTTCCTGCTGTGCCTGATAGGCGGTGCCAAACGTCAAAGACTCCTGACGCGCCTGCTCTGTCGTAATCTTGCCCTTTGCAATCAGCTTATCGGTCAGCGTGCTGTTGCCGCCCTTGACCTTGGTGTTGAGCGCCAGATACGAGATTTCCATAATCTCCTGTCGGCGGAACTGTCCGTTTTTCCAAGCATCTGCCTGTGCGCGGGTGCACAGACCAATTTCTATCGCCTTGTCCAAAGAGCGATCCCATGTAAAATCCTCGCCGCACTTGTAATCCAGTGCCTTGAGCGTAAATGTCATGTACTGTTCTGGCGTCACCGTATTAAAGGAACCAAACTTTGTCGCGCTGATGCCGCTGGTATAGCTGCGGAATACACCGTAGCCTGCACACCAATGGAACCAATCCGGAATATCCGTAAACGGATACGAGTAATCGACAGCGCGCGCTTCGTCCTGCTCACCCTGCATGCTGATAAACAGCGTCAGTGCCTCTGCACGTGTGCCAACCTTATCCAGCATCAAATCTCCCTTGTCATTGCCTGCAACCAGACCCAAGCGCTTGAGCACATACGGGCTCTGCGACAGATCCGCACCGTTGCCTGCAGCGGCTGCCTGTTCAACAGCCATCTGGTTTTCCTCAAATACGCTGGATGCAATCGAGCTATCACTAAACGCGAACGCCGGCACGCTCGCAGAAAGCATCAGAGCGCCGCACAGCACCGCGGAAAATATCTTTTTCTTTGGCAAGTGAAAATCCACTGGAATTTCCTCCTATCATTTACCAGAATTTCTGTCATTTAGTATAGCATAAATTTCAGCGTTTGCGTAACCAAATTGTAATCTTTGTAATCTTTCTGTTATCTGAACAAAATCGCACCCGCTTTCTTGTGGAATATCCACAAAAAATTCCCGATTTTCGCGCGGTTTTCTTTGTCTATACAAGCTAATTTTTTATGAAATTCTCCTTTTTCCGAACTTCTGTCGAAAGAGGGCTTTTCCCGCGCGGCAGAATCCAGTATAATAAAAGAGTTGCATTGTTTGTATCTTTCGTTTTTATATAAAGGAGGAAAAAATGAACAGCATTGATGTCACCGGTCTGACCTGCGACTACGGGCACGGACACGGCATTTTCGATTTGACCTTTTCCGTCAATGCAGGCGAAGTATTCGGCTTTCTCGGCCCAAACGCATCCGGAAAAACAACGACCATCCGTCATCTCATGGGCTTTGCACGCCCCGCTTCCGGCTCTTGCCAGATTGAGGGACGAGATTGTTTCACCTCTGCATCCGTGATTCAGCAGACGCTCGGCTATCTTCCCGGAGATATTGCGCTATTTCCGGAAATGAGCGGCAAGGCGTTTGTCAGCTTTCTCGCCCGCTATCGCGGCATGAAAAACCGCGGCAGAGTCAAGGAGCTGACCGACCGCTTTGAATTGGATCTCAAACAGCCGATTCGCCGCATGTCCAAGGGCGACCGCCAAAAGCTCGCGCTGGTCTGCGCATTTATGCACGACCCGAGCATTGTTATTTTAGATGAACCGACGGCAAGTCTGGATCTTCTCATGCAGCACGCATTTATCGACTTGATTTTGGAGGAAAAGAAAAAAGGAAAGACCATTCTCATGTCCTCCCATCGGTTCAGCGAAGTAGAAAAGACCTGTGACCGCATCGGCATTCTCAAAAAGGGTCATCTGGCAACCGTCTCCTCTCTCGAAGATCTGCGCAAAACCGAACGCCGCGTATATCTCGTCACACTGGACAACGAAGAAGCAGCACAGGCACTGTGCCGTGAAAACATTACCGTGCTGGAACGAGAGGGCCGCATCGTCAAGATTGCCGTGTACCGCGACTTGCGCAGTCTGCTCTCCATCCTCACCAATTATCCGGTATCCACGCTGGACAATGTCGGTCAGACACTGGAAGAAGTCTTTTTGCACTATTACGGAGGTGAAAACAAATGAATTTCCCCTTGTTTCGGTACAGCGTCAAGCGTTCCTGTCTGTTATGGCTGGTATGCACTGCACTGATGTGTCTCTATGCCTTTTCCGTTGTTCGCATGTACGATCCGGATGCCGGAAAGGCCATGATGCATTTCGTCCAGTCCCAGCCGCACGCGATGGAATTGCTCGGCATGACGCAGTTTGACAACACATTTACCGCATTTATTGTGAATTATCTGTATGGCATGCTGCTGCTCGCTCTGCCGATGCTGTTCACCATTCTGCTTTCTGTGCAGCTCATTGCGCACTATGTCTCCAACGGCACGATGTCGTATCTGCTGGCATCTCCCAATTCCCGCAAATGCATTGTAAGCACCCAGCGCAACGTGCTGATTGCATCGCTGCTCACCATGTTTGCAGTGGTCTGCCTCGCAACCATTGTTCTGTGTGAGTATTATTATCCGGGACAGCTCGCAGTCAAGCATTTTTTGCTGCTGACTGCCTGCGTTCTGGCGCTTCAGCTGACTTTTGCCGGTCTGTGCTTCTTGGTGTCCTGCCGCTGCAACAGCGTCGGAAAAGCACTGCTTCTCAACGCCGCTCTATGTATTCTGTTTTACATGCTGCGTTTGGCGGCAAATATTGGCGGTTCGCTGTCGTATCTGCGCTACATCACGCCGTATACCTTGCTCAACCCAACCGGCATTTTGCAGACCAATATGCAGGCCTGCTTACAGCCGCTTGCCCTTCTGGTGCTTGCCGTTGTTCTGTTTGCACTGGCAAGCCGCAGTTTTTCCAAAAAGACCATGCCGTTTTAACAGTGGCACAGCAAACGGGCTTCATCGCACGATGAAGCCCGTTGTTTTATGCCTTTTTCGCCAAAATAAAGACGGTTGCCAAAATAAATGCAAAGCCAATCAAATCCATACCGGCAAATGCCGTGTGCATGAACAGCGCCGTTGTCAGGGTGGCAGTCAGCGGCTCCACGCAGCCCAGCATATTGCCGCGCGCCGGTCCCACAATTGCCGTGCCCTGCAAAAACGCGGTAAACGCCAGCGCTGTGCCGATGAGCACGACAAAGATCGTCATGACAATTGACTGGGCAGAAAACGAAACCGGAATCGTCCAGATGCGCATGAGCAGTACACACGCAATGCCGCCCGACAGCATGCCCATGCCGACCGGCAAAATGCTGCCCCATTTGCGCATCAGGCGCTGCGGAATGATGATGTACGCCGCGGCTGCGACTGCGGAAATAAAGCCCCAAATTAAGCCGTCCCGCGAAATATACAAGCTGGTCACACTGCCGTGTGTGGCAACCAAAAACGTTCCAAACAGACAGGAACCCATCGCCAGCCACTCGCACCGCACCGGCAGCCGACGCATGGTAATGCACTCCACAAACAGCACAATGACAACGGATAGATACTGTAACACGGTTGCTGTGCCGGAATTGCTTTTGGTTATGGATGTGATATATGTAAACTGCGTGAACAGCAGGCCGCAAACGCCGAACACCACGCAGTACAACACTGCGCGTTTATCACGCAGCAGCTTTTGAAGCTGTTCTCGTTGCTGCACCGCCGCAAGCAGCAGCAAAACAACACCCGCACCGAGCAGCCGCAGCGCCGTCACCCACCGCGTATCCATTCCCTGTACGGAGCACAAATATTGACTGCACGTGCCTGACAAGCCCCAGCACACACCGCCCAGCAGCGTGATGAGCACCCCCTTCGTATACTTCGACATCGCAAACATCCTTCCGAACACTGTTTTGCTGTATTGTACCGAATTTTTCCGAACAGCACAAGCCTTTCCTCTTGTCCTCCGATATACGGCAAAAAAATAAGAGAGACAGCAAAAACTGTCTCTCCTGTATCCGATCAGAAAATTAGAGCGGCTTTACGTTTACTGCACGCAGCTTGCCCTTTCTCTCGTCCATTTCTTCCTCGAACTCAACCTTCTGGCCTTCCTCCAGCGTTCTGTAGCCATCGGTCTGGATTGCAGAGAAATGTACGAATACATCCTCGCCGCCTTCGTCGTTCGACAGGAATCCATAGCCCTTTTCTGCATTAAACCACTTTACTGTACCCTTTTTCATTACAGGTACCTCCATTCAAAAAATATGCTCTGCGGGTTCAGATAAAAAAAATCACATATGCCTGCAAATCATCCGTCCTAAATACGTCATGACTTACAACATATGCGAGATCAATGTACTGCTCCGGAAGCCTGTTCAGTATACCATTCTCATCTCCAAAAGTCAAGATATTCCATCTGAAAACCGTTCGACAAATACCAACCCGCTTCTTTTTTGACAAAAAAACAGCAGAGATACTCCCTGCCGTTTTTCTATCTATTCCGTTACAGCAGCATAGCAAACAGCGATGCTGTAAATGCGGTCAAAATGCCCGCAACGGCGACTGCCAGAGAGCTCATTGCGCCCTCAATCGGTCCCATTTCCAACGCACGTGCAGTACCAATCGCATGCGCTGCGGTACCAATCGCAAGCCCCTTTGCAATCGGCTCCTCAATACGAAATACCTTGCACACCGTCGAGGCAATGACATTGCCGATGATGCCGGTCAAAATGATAATTGCCACTGTAATGGTCACAATGCCGCCCAATTCTTCGGATACGCCCATGCCGATGGCCGTTGTGATAGACTTCGGCAGGAAGGTAACGTATTCCTCATGCGACAGATGAAACAGTGCGGCAATGACAAAAATGCCACCCATGCTGGCAACAACGCCGGAACACACACCGAGCAAAATGGCTGTGGCATGCTGCTTGAGCAGCTCCAGCTGACGATACAGCGGAATTGCCAAACACACGGTTGCCGGTGTCAGCAGATAACTGATGTATTTTGCACCCTCATAATAGGTGTCGTACTGTACATGGAATCCAAGAAGCAGGGCAATCACAACAATGACTGCGATGAGCAGCGGATTACAAATCGGAAGTTTCCATTTTCTTTTGCACCACTGACCAAAGAGATAGGCTGCAATTGTCAGAACCGCTCCAAAATAGGTACATTGCAAAAACAAATTATTCATGCTTTCCCTTCTTTCGACGAATCAAAACCTGTGTTACTCTGCCGGTCACAACAATGACCAATACCGTGACAACGACCAGCATAACGACCGACGGAAGCAGCAGCGCTTTCATCGTTCCCCAGCTGTCCATCAGTCCCACTGCCGCCGGAACAAACAAAATCGGCATAATTTCAATGAGAAAGTCACCGACGTCCTGTACATCTTCCAATCTCAAAAGTCCACTGACCAGTCCGACCAGCATGATGACCATGCCGTAAATGCTCGCCGGAATCGGCAGCGGAAGCAGTGCCTTGAGCACTTCACCTGCAAAGGTGATTGCGAGAATCAATCCGAATTGCCGTAATATTTTCATAAGATGCGCCTCCACAATATCTTATCCTACTACTATCATCAGAAAACGTCAATGTTTTTTATTGCACACATTCTCTGCAATATATACAAAAAAATCGGAGCAACTGCCTAAACAATTGCTCCGATCTGGTGCCGCTGACCGGGCTTGAACCGGTACGCTGTAAACCAGCGAGGGATTTTAAGTCCCTTGCGTCTGCCAATTCCGCCACAGCGGCAAATCAGCTTATATAGTATAACAAACTTTACCGGACATTGTCAAGCCCTTCACCATTTGCAAACGCGCAAAAATCGGCTGCCCAGCGCCGTCAGCACGATTTCTCCCGCATACAGGCGAACGCTGCGCTCTTTGTACTGCGGATGCTGCTGCACAATTTGCTGCCTTGTGCGCTCGACAACCTGCTCAAACAGCAAATAGATATCCTCATAGATATTATTGGCGACATCCGCCGGCGCTTTGCTCTCTGTCTGCATACGCACGGCAATCAGGTTCATGCGCTGCAAATTGTCCAGCGCCGCCTGTACGTGCTCATAATCGCCGTCCTGCGGCATGATCATCGTCATATGCGAAACGAGCGGGATTTCGGTACCGTGCTCGGCTTCTTTTCGTCCGGCAAATGTCTTGTCGCGCGTCATGCGGCTGAGGCAGCAATCCAGCACCGCTATGCGCTGTTCCCGCAGCTGATCCAACAGCACACGGTCTATTTCATCCAGTTCCACAGCCATAGACGCAAATGCCGGATGTACCTGCTCTCCGCTGCGCGCCGCTTCCATCAGGCTGTTCAGACTCGCCTGATGTGCTTCCTGTGCCCACGGCGTGTTCATCCATTCTTTTACCATATAAAATCAACCTCTTTCTGAAAAAAGTCCCGTCTCCCTCTGTCAGCAGAGAGAAACGGGACTTCATTGTTCCAAGCAAGAAAAATTGTTTGATTATTCCTGAATGCCTTCGATGTGCGGAATGGTTGCAAAGCCCTTTTCCAAGTCGGCATCGGTCGGAATATAGTCGTTCATGGTCTTTTCGTTGTATGCCTTGTATGCAGCCAAATCGAAATATCCGGTACCGGTCAGGTTGAACAGAATGGTCTTTTCCTCACCGGATTCCTTGCACTTGAGTGCTTCATCAATGGCAACGCGAATGGCATGAGAGGACTCCGGTGCCGGCAGAATGCCTTCAACCTTTGCGAACATCTCTGCCGCCTCAAAGACGGAAGTCTGCTCAACAGCGCGCGCCTCATCCAGATAGCCGTCATGATACAGCTGAGACAGAATCGGGCTCATGCCATGGTAGCGCAGACCGCCTGCATGGTTTGCGGACGGGATAAAGCCGCAGCCCAGTGTGTACATCTTTGCCAGCGGGGTTACCATGCCGGTGTCGCAGAAGTCGTATGCGAACTTGCCGCGGGTCAGCGTCGGGCAGGATGCCGGTTCTACGGCGATAAAGTGCGGGTTTGCCTTGCCGGTCAGCTTATCACCCATGAACGGGGACATGATGCCGCCCAGATTCGAGCCGCCGCCTGCGCAGCCAATGACGATGTCCGGATATTCACCGACCTTCTCCAAGGCAGCCTTTGCTTCCAGACCAATGATGCTCTGATGCAGCAGAACCTGATTGAGCACGCTGCCCAGTACATAGCGGTAGCCCTCGTGCGTGGTTGCATATTCTACTGCTTCGGAAATTGCCGTGCCCAGAGAGCCGGTGCTGCCCGGGAAACGCTCGTTAATCTCACAACCTATCTTTGTGGTCATGGACGGAGACGGGATAATATCTGCACCATAGGTGTGAATGACTTCCTTGCGGTACGGCTTCTGCTCATACGAGCACTTTACCATGTAAACCTTGCAGTCCAAGCCGAAATACTGGCAAGCCATTGCCAGCGCGGTGCCCCACTGACCTGCACCGGTCTCCGTCGTCACACCCTTGAGACCCTGTGCCTTGGCATAATATGCCTGTGCAATGGAGGAATTGAGCTTGTGGCTGCCGCTCGTGTTGCCGCCCTCAAATTTGTAATAAATTTTTGCCGGCGTATCCAGTGCTTTTTCCAGATAGTATGCACGCATCAGCGGAGACGGACGGAACATCCGATAGTGCTCGCGCACTTCTTCCGGAATGTCAATATAGCGGTCGGTCTCGTTGAGTTCCTGCTTTGCCAGTTCGGTGCAGAACACCGGTTCCAGATCTGCCAGCTGTACCGGCTTGTGTGTTGCCGGATTGAGCATCGGGCGATGCTGTGTTTTCATATCCGCGCGAACATTGTACCACTGCTTCGGGATTTCATCTTCGCCGAGATAAATTTTATATGGAATCTTTGCCATAACTACCGTCTCCCAATCTTCAAATCTTCGTATCACTGCAGCAACCTGCAGTATTAAACTACTTTAAATTATACGGAGCTTATCTGGCAATGTCAAGACCATAAAAAATCCGGCAGGCGTTTTTGCCTGCCGGAACATCATATTTGATGAGATTGTACGAACTTACTGCGCAGTATTGCGGGACGGATCACGCAAAACAACGTCATGTGCGCCGCCTTCAACCAGCGAGGTTGCGGAAACCAGCGTAATCTTTGCCTTCTGCTGCAGCTCCGGAATGCTCATGGCACCGCAGTTGCACATGGTAGAGCGAACCTTTGCCAGCGTCATGCCAACATTGTCCTTCAGTGCGCCTGCATACGGAACGTAGGAGTCAACGCCTTCCTCAAACGACAGCTTCTTGTCACCGCCCATGTCGTAACGCTGCCAGTTTCTTGCACGAGCAGAGCCTTCGCCCCAGTACTCCTTCATGTAGGAGCCGCCGACAACAACGCGGTTCGTCGGGGACTCATCAAAGCGGGAGAAGTAGCGGCCGAGCATCAAGAAGTCTGCGCCCATAGCCAGTGCCAGCGTCATGTGGTAGTCGTATACCAGACCGCCGTCCGAGCAAATCGGGATATAAATACCGGTCTGCTCAAAGTACTCGTCACGCGCCTGAACCACGTCGATCAGAGCGGTAGCCTGACCGCGGCCAATGCCCTTCTGCTCACGCGTGATGCAGATAGAACCGCCGCCGATGCCGACCTTTACGAAGTCTGCGCCGCACTTTGCCAGATACAGGAAGCCTTCCTTGTCAACAACGTTGCCCATGCCGACCTTTACGGTGTCACCATAGTTCTCGCGAATCCAGTCAATGGTCAGCTTCTGCCACTCGGAGAAGCCTTCGGAGGAGTCGATACACAGAACATCTGCACCAGCCTCAATCAGTGCCGGAACACGCTGTGCATAGTCGCGGGTGTTGATGCCGGCGCCTACCATGTAGCGCTTGTGTGCATCCAGCAGCTCCAGCGTGTTTTCCTTATGGGAGTCATAGTCCTTGCGGAATACCATGTAAACAAGGTTCTGGTTCTCGTCGATAATCGGCAGCGCATTGAGCTTGTGATCCCAGATGATGTTGTTTGCTTCCTTGAGGGAAGTATCCTTCGGTGCAGTAATCAGTTTCTCGAACGGAGTCATAAATTCTTCCACGCGCAGAGACGGTTCCATGCGGCTTACACGGTAATCTCTGCCGGTTACGATGCCGAGCAGCTTGCCGTTCGGGGTGCCGTCTGCGGTAACAGCCATAGTGGAATGGCCGGTAGCTTCCTTCAGTGCCAGTACGTCACCGAGGGTCTGATCCGGCTTGATGTTGGAATCGCTGACAACAAAGCCAGCCTTGTAGCTCTTGACGCGGGCAACCATCGCAGCCTCAGACTCAATGCTCTGAGAGCCATAGATGAAGGACATGCCGCCCTCGCGTGCCAGAGCGATTGCCATGGTATCGTTGGATACCGCCTGCATGATAGCGGAAACCATCGGGATATTGATGGAGATCGGACACTCCTCAACACCCTTGCGATACTTTACAATCGGGGTTTTCAGGTCTACGTTCGCCGGAATGCACTTACTGGAAGAATATCCCGGTACCAGCAGGTATTCGCTGAAGGTATGGGACGGTTCAGAAAAATAATATGCCATGATAGTTCGACTCCCTTCACGTTCTTCAATCTGAAATTTACTGTAATTGCTTATAATTATACTCGCATCTAAAAACAAAGTAAATCCCCCAGCTGTCGAAATTTCTCCCAAAAATTGCGCAGCTCATGTTCATTTTCATGTGAGAAAAGAGGAAACCCGCCGGCATGCGCCGACGGGTTTGTATCCTGCAAACAAGATTTACTTTTGTGTCACTGCGCGCAGGAAAGCCTGTGTGCGTTCCATCTTCGGGTGGTCGAAGATTTCCTCCGGTGTGCCCTCCTCGGTGATGTAGCCGTCCGACATGAAAATCACGCGGTCAGCCACCTCGCGGGCGAAGCCCATCTCGTGGGTTACGACAACCATCGTCATGCCCTGCTTTGCCAGCTCCTTCATGGTATCAAGAACTTCTCCTACCATTTCCGGATCCAGCGCGGAGGTCGGCTCGTCGAACAAAATCGCCTTCGGGTCCATCATGAGCGAGCGGACGATTGCCACACGCTGTTTCTGACCGCCGGAAAGCTGTGCCGGATAATTTTCCGCCTTTTCCTCCAGCCCGACGCGCTTGAGCAGCTCTACTGCCTTTTTCTTGGCATCTGCCTCGCTCATCAGCTTCTGCTTGACCGGTGCCAGCGTCAGGTTGTCCATGACATTCAAATGATTAAACAGATTGAAGTGCTGGAACACCATGCCCAGCTTCTGGCGAATCTTGTTGATGTCGGTGCCCTTGTCCAAAATATCCGTGCCGTCAAAAATAATCTGACCGCCGGTCGGCTCTTCCAGACGGTTCAAGCAGCGCAAAAACGTACTCTTACCGGAACCGGACGGGCCAATGACAACAATGCACTCGCCCTTGTTGATCTCGCAGTCGATTTTCTTGAGAACTTCCAGTTCGCCGAAGCTTTTCTTTAAATTCTTAACGGTTATCACTCTGACGCAGTCTCCTTTCGATGGCAGCCAGACCAAAGGTCATCAGCTTAACCAGAATATAGTAAATAATGGCAACCGCAATCAGCGGAAGGAATGCCTGATAGGTACGCGATACAATAAAGTCGCCTGCCTTGGTCAAATCGACAATCGCAACGTAACCGACGATGGAGGTCTCCTTGACCAGCGTAATCATTTCATTGCCCAGTGCCGGAATGACATTCTTGATTGCCTGCGGCAGAATGATGTACCGCATGGTCTCACCATAGGTGAAGCCCAGCGAACGGCCGCCTTCCATCTGGCCGTTATCCACTGCCAGAATGCCTGCACGAATGTTCTCTGCGACATATGCGCCGCTGTTGATGCCGAATGCCAAGATAGCTGCAACAACTGCATAGCGGCTGCGGAAGATAACCATGAACATAATCAGCAGCTGTACCATCGACGGCGTACCGCGCAGAATGTCAATATACACGCCCGCGATGCGTGACCAAATGGTCTTTTTCTTTCTGCGCACTTCGGTCAGCTTCATCAGTGCGATAATAAAGCCGAGTACGATGCCGATAATGCCCGCACAGAGCGAAATGCCAATCGTGACGCCGAGGCCCTTGACCATCAGCATATAACCGTTGGTATCTACAAATACATACTTGAGATTTTCTACAAAGCCCTTATTTGCCGCAGCATCATCCTGATTTTCGGTGTCTACGGTTGCGGCACTGCCGTTGATGTACTGGTCAACCAGCTGGTCAAATGTGCCGTCTTCCTTGATTTTCTTCAGGCCATCGTTAATCATCTGCAGGGTTTCCGTGTCACCCTTCTTGACTGCAATGGCATACTGCTCGGTGGATGTGTTATCCTCCATCATCTTGAGCGCGTCCTTGTTGTTGGCAACAAAGTTCTGCGCTGGATTCTGGTCAATGACAACGGCATCTACACCGCCGTTTTTCAGTGCAACGACAGCGTCTGTGCCCTTCTTAAAGCGCTGCACATCGGTCTTGCTGTCCGTGATAACCTCATTATCTTCGCCCGGCGTACACAGCAGGTCACCGGTCGTGCCTTCCTGTACACCGATTTTCTTGCCGTTCAAATCCGCCAGCTTGGTAATCGTGCTGTCCTTCTTGACGACAATGCACTGGGTTGCGGTATAGTAGCTGTCCGAGAAATCGACAGACTGGCGGCGATCCGGCGTGTCCGTCATACCTGCAATGACAGCGTCCAGACTGCCGGTAGCCAGCGAAGCCACCAGAGACTTAAACTCCATGTTGGTAATCTTGACGTTGAAGCCCTCTGCCTTGCCAATTGCCTTGATGACGGCCATGTCAAAGCCTTCCGGCTCGCCATCGTTGCCGATGTACTCAAACGGCGGGAACTCGGCATTGGTGCCGATATTCAGCGTCTTGCCGGTATTGTTCGCCGTCTCTTGTGTATCGCTGCCGCCGATATACTGGGCTACCAGCTTATCGAACGTGCCGTTTTCCTTGATTTTTTTGAGACCATCGTTGATTTTGTTCAGGGTTTCCGTGTCGCCCTTCTGCACAGCGATGGCATACTGCTCGGTAGACGTATCATCCTGCATCAATTTCAGGGTATCCGGATTCTTGGATACAAAGTTCTCTGCCGGATTCTGGTCAATGACGACGGCGTCGACACCGCCATTGTTCAGAGCTACCACTGCGTCCGTGCCCTTCTTGAAGCGCTGCACATCGGTCTTGCTGTCCGTGATAACCTCATTATCTTCGCCCGGCGTACACAGCAGGTCACCGGTCGTGCCCTCCTGTACGCCGATTTTCTTGCCATTCAAGTCCGCCAGCTTGGTGACATCGCTGTCCTTTTTGACAATGATGCACTGGGTCGCGGTATAATAGCTGTCCGAGAAATCGACAGACTTCTGACGGTCTTCTGTCACGGTCATGCCCGCGATAACGGCATCCAAGCTGCCTGTAGACAGCGAGGCTACCAGAGACTTGAACTCCATATTGGAGATCTTGACCTCAAATCCCTCTTCCTTGCCAATCGCCTTGATAACGGCCATGTCAAAGCCGTCCGGCTGTCCGTCATTGCCAATGTACTCGAACGGCGGGAACTCTGCGTTGGTGCCAACCGTCAGAACATCCGTTGCCTGTGCTTTGGACGCAGTCGGGAAGAATACGCCGCCAGCCACGAGCAGGCACGCCAGACACATTGCCAGCAAACGCTTTACGCTCTTTTTCATGCTCTGCTGTTTCCTTTCTGATTCATATTTTTACTTCAAATAAATATAAAGAGGATGAGGCGAACGAATCGACAATCGTTTGTCCCATCCTCTCTAATGCATGGTGAATTATTCCACCGGAACGGTCCAGCCCATGTCATCCGGCTTGGTGCCCCACTGGATACCAGTCAGTGTATCATACAGTCTCTGGGTAACGTCACCGATTTTGCCGTCGTTAATCTTGCAGACGTCATCCTCATACCGCAGCTCGCCTACCGGAGAGATAACCGCTGCAGTACCGGTGCCGAATACTTCCTCCAGCTTGCCTTCCTTAGAAGCCTTTACGATGTCAACGATCGGCAGACGCTCCTCGGATACGGTGTAGCCCCACTTCTCCAGCAGCGCAATGCAGGAACGGCGGGTAACGCCCGGCAGTACCGTGCCTACGCACGGAGCAGTATAGATGGTTCCATCAATCTTGAAGAAGCAGTTCATGGAACCAACTTCCTCTACATATTTATGCTCTACGCCATCCAGCCACAGGCTCTGTTCGTAGCCCAGCTCATGACCCTTAACCTGAGAAATCAGGGATGCAGCGTAGTTGCCGCCGCACTTGGTGAAGCCGGTGCCGCCCGGGCAAGCACGCGTGTACTCGTCCTCAACGAAGATTTTAACCGGATTGATGCCGGTGGAGTAGTATGCGCCGACCGGAGAGCAGATAATCATAAACTGATGGGTCTTAGAGGTACGAACACCCAGATGCGGCTCATCAGCAAAGATGAACGGACGGATGTACAGAGAGGTACCCGGCAGAGACGGAACCCAGTCCTCTTCTACCTTGACCAGCGCCTTGACTGCCTGAACAAAGTCCTCAACCGGCAGCTGCGGCAGGCACATGCGGGCATTGGTGTTCCACATACGCTCTGCGTTGCAGTCCGGACGGAACAGCTGAACCTTGCCTTCCGGCGTGCGGTATGCCTTCATGCCCTCGAAAGACTCCATGGCATAGTGCAGAACCATGGCAGCCGGATCCAACTGAATCGGCTGATACGGCACGATGCGCGCGTCATGCCAGCCGATGCCCTCGGTGTGGTCAATAATCAGCATATGATCGGTATAGTAATTACCAAATCCCAGATTGTGCTGATCCGGCTTCGGCTTTTTGTTCGTCGTCGGAGTAAATTTGATGTCTAACATAGTGTATTCACTCTTTTCCCGCCATACTAGCGAATTGTTTTGGAAATCGTATGAGCTTATTTTATATAACTTGTGTGCGTATTGCAAGAGCCTGACGCTATTTTTTTGCGTGAAACTCGATTTTTTCGCATGTTATGCAGGTTTCCTGTCCGTTTTTGCATCAATCCATGCATCATCTTGTTTGTATGGGCAAGCTGATTCTCCGTTTGGCATAAAAAGGCTGCATCCGAAGATGCAGCCTTTCGATTCAGGTTTCACAAAAGCCAAAGAATTAAGCCTTGCCATCGCAGCCCAGAACGTTAACGATCTTATGAGCTACCATGTCCTTAACAGCCTGACGAGCCGGCTTCAGGTACTGGCGCGGATCGAAGTGATCCGGATGCTCAGCCATGTGCTTACGGATAGAAGCAGTCATAGCCAGACGGATGTCAGAGTCAATGTTGATCTTGCATACAGCCAGCTTAGCAGCCTTACGCAGCTGATCTTCCGGAATGCCGATAGCATCCGGCATCTTGCCGCCGTAGGTGTTTACGATCTTTACGAACTCCTGCGGAACGGAGGAAGAACCGTGCAGAACGATCGGGAAGCCCGGCAGACGCTTGATGCACTCTTCCAGTACGTCGAAACGCAGCGGAGGCGGAACCAGAATGCCGTCCTCGTTGCGAGTGCACTGCTCCGGAGTGAACTTGTATGCGCCATGGGAAGTACCGATAGCGATTGCCAGAGAGTCACAACCGGTGCGGGAAACGAATTCCTCTACTTCTTCCGGATGGGTGTAGCTCTCGTTGCCAGACTCAACAACAACTTCGTCCTCGACGCCAGCCAGAGTGCCCAGCTCAGCCTCGACAACTACGCCGTGGTCATGTGCGTACTCAACAACCTGCTTGGTCAGAGCGATGTTTTCCTCGAAAGACTTGGAGGAAGCGTCGATCATAACGGAGGTGAAGCCGCCGTCGATGCAGGACTTACAAACCTCGAAAGAGTCGCCGTGATCCAGATGCAGAGCGATCGGGATATCCGGGTTGTTGATAACTGCAGCCTCAACCATCTTTACCAGATAGGTGTGGTTTGCGTAAGCGCGAGCGCCCTTGGATACCTGCAGGATAACCGGAGCCTTCAGCTCGCCGGCAGCCTCCGTGATACCCTGAACGATCTCCATGTTGTTAACATTGAAAGCGCCAACTGCGTAACCGCCGTCATATGCCTTCTTGAACATCTCAGTAGTAGTTACAAGTGCCATTATTCATCTTCCTTTCAGAAATTTTCCGTGTGTAAACAGCCATAAACACACGAATTCCGTATAACGGTATTTTACCAGCCTTTTGCGCTAAAATCAAGTCGATTGTGTAAGTTTCGCAAATTTTATCCAAATCCTACCCAAAATGTATGCGCAGGTACTTTTGTCCGGCCACATGTAAAAAGAATTGATTTTCCTTGGAAAATATGGTATATTCAAATTACCATAAGAAACTGCGGCAAAACTGGGCTTTTTTTGTCCGGCGGAAACGAGACGCCGCCGTGTTTCTCTCGTGACAATTTAGGAGGTTTTTGAATTATGAGTGAACTGAAGGGTGCTATGATCATCGGCCAGTCCGGTGGTCCGACTTCTGTTATCAACGCAAGCGCATACGGCGCAATCAAGGCTGGTCTGGATTCTGATTCCATCACCACCGTTTACGGCGCTGCAAACGGCATTGTCGGCGTTCTGAACGACAAGCTGTATATCATGGACAAGGAAGATCCGGCTGAGCTGGAGCTGCTGAAGTACACCCCGTCTTCCGCACTGGGTTCCTGCCGCTACAAGATCGCTGATCCGGACGTAGACGACACCGATTACAAGCGCATCCTTGAGATCTTCAAGAAGTATGACGTTCGTTACTTCTTCTACAACGGCGGCAACGACTCCATGGATACCTGCAACAAGATCTCTAAGTACATGAAGAAGGTTGGCTACGACTGCCGCGTAATGGGCATTCCGAAGACCATCGACAACGACCTGTTCGGCACCGACCATTGCCCGGGCTTCGCTTCCGCTGCTAAGTACATCGCTACTTCCATCGCAGAAGTTTACCAGGATTCCCACGTATATGACAAGGGTCAGGTCTCCATCATCGAGATCATGGGCCGTCACGCAGGCTGGCTGGCAGGCGCTGCTTCCCTGGCTTCCGTTGCTGGCTATCCGGCTGATCTGGTTTACCTGCCGGAAGTTGACTTCAACATGGACGAGTTCTTGGAAGACGTTTCCGCACTGTGGGAGAAGAACCACAATGTTATCGTAGCTGTATCTGAGGGTATCCACTACGCTGACGGTTCCTTCGTATCCGAGGCTAAGACCTCTGCTACCGACGGCTTCGGTCATGCTCAGCTGGGCGGCTTGGCTGCTATGCTGGCAGACGCTGTCAAGGAAAAGCTGGGCGTAAAGGTTCGCGGCATCGAGCTGTCCCTGCTGCAGCGCTGCGCTGCTCATTGCGCTTCCCAGACCGACATCGACGAGTCCTTCCTGGCTGGTCAGACTGCTGTTAACTCCGCAGTTGCTGGCGAGACCGACAAGATGGTTGCTTTCGAGTGCTCCCGTGAGAACGGCTACACCTGCAAGACCAAGCTGCTGAACCTGTCCGACGTAGCAAACTACGAGAAGAAGGTTCCGGTAGAGTGGATCAACGAGCGTGGCAACAACGTATCCGACGAGTTCGTCAAGTACGCTCTGCCGCTGATTCAGGGCGAGACCCAGATGAAGAAGGAAAATGGCCTGCCGCGCTTCGCAAAGCTGGCTAAGATCGTAGCTGAGTAAATTTCTCTCATCTAGTATTGAATATATAGCTGCACCGGCAGATGCTTCGGCATCTGCCGGTTTTTTCATTGTGTTATTTCGACCACTTATTGCGTCTGCGCAACCACTTACGGTGTTTTTCGAGACGCCGCAGCTCCCATCTGATATACTATAGCCAGCAACATAAGAAAGGAGGACACATGTATGAAAATCACTTTGCAGCCATCCGACAGCGAAGCGTTGGAGGTTATCATCCGCGGAAATCTCAGCGATCCGCAAATCCCGCAAATCATCGCCGCTCTGCATGCTGCCAAGGCAACCTCCTGCCTGTTTTTATATCAGGAAGACAAAGAATATCTGTGTCCTGTCAAAGATATTTTGTATTTCGAAGCTATGGACGGAAAAATCATTGCCTTTACCAAGCAGGGCTGTATGGAGGCACGCAACAAATTATATGAGCTGGCGCAAACGCTGTATCACAGCGGGTTTGTTCAAATCAACAAAGGAACACTGCTCAATGTTCGGCAGGCGCAATCCGTGCAGTCAGAATTTTCCGGAAATTATATTGTCACCCTGCAAGACGGCAAGACGCGCCTGACGATTTCCCGCAAGTATTTCAAAGCCTTTCGTACTTATGTAGAAAAGGAGTTGTGACCTATGAAAAAATGGAATCCTATGAATGTATTCAGCTATTGTATGATCGGCGTTGGCTTTGCCGCCATCTCTGTGGCAATCGGAATGTACATCAATCTCGGCATGACCGAAATCCTGAAAAACTTCGTCGTTTGGATGATTGGCGGCGCCATCATTGGGCTGTTGTCTTTGATTTATGAAACAGAACAGTTATCCAATGTGAAAGCGACGTTGATTCACGCCCCGCTCACCTGCCTAACCGCGCTGATTTGTGGCTGGATTTGCGGCTACGGAGAGCACTCGATTTCTCTGCTCATCGTCCGCATGCTTCCGACCATCGCAATCATTTACGTGGTCATCCATGCGATTTTATACCTGCTGCACTGTGCATCCGTGCGCAGCATCAATCAAAAACTCAACAAATAAATTTTTCTCAGGACAGACACCAACTGTGCGTTTTCCGCTTATACTGCGGACAGAGGTGAGGTGTATGGTCTGCTGCTGGAGAGTCTTTGGTCTGGCTGCGGCGGCATTCGGGCTGGGCTTGCTGCTCGCACAGCTGCTTCCCGCCTGCCTGCTGCTGCCCATCGCAACGGTTTTGCTCATTGCTGCCGGCATTGTCGTACATTGGAACGCATGAAAGGAGTCTGTCTGATGAAAGTCGTTGTTATCAAAAGTCCCAAACTGCTCGCCGGTATTTTGCGCGGAATTTTCGGCATAAAAAACACATCTGCCGTGTAAGATGCTCTTGACTTTTTGACCTGTCATTTGATAAAATAAGCATACCGAGTAGCGAAAAGCGTAAATCCAGGTTTCTGGGTTTACGCTTTTTTTGCGTTTTATTTTTTTAAGTGAGGTTTATCCGATGGAACAACACAAAAATATCAACAAAATGGGCACGATACCGGTTCAGCGCTTGATGCTGTCCATGGGAGTGCCGATGATTTTCTCCATGATGCTGCAGGCGTTTTATAATATCGTCGACAGCGCATTTGTCTCAAACATGGCACAGCACGGAGAAGCGGCATTGACCGCGCTCACGCTTGCCTTTCCAGTTCAAATGCTTCTGGTTGCCTTCAGTGTTGGCACCGGCGTCGGTGCCAATGCCCTGTTATCGCGCACCTTGGGGGAAGGAAATCGTGAAAAAGTCAACCGCGTTGCCGGAAATGCCGAGTTTCTCTCGCTGGTCATCTGTATCATATCTATTGCATTCGGTCTTGTCGGCGTGCGTGCCTATGTGCAGTCCCAGAGCAACAACACGCTCGTCATCGACATGGCAATCTCTTATCTGCGCATCTGCTGCTGTATCCCCTTCGGCATGGTCTTTTTTTCCTGCTTTGAAAAGCTGCTGCAGGCAACCGGAAAGTCTCTTTTTTCCACCATTGCGCAGGTTTCCGGTGCCGTGGCCAATATTATTCTGGATCCTATTCTGATTTACGGTCTGTTTGGCTGTCCGGCGTTGGGCGTCCGCGGCGCCGCCTATGCAACAGTCATTGGCCAAATCGTCTCCTGTATTGTCGCGCTGTTTTTCCATCTCACCATCAACAAAGAGATTACAAACAGTCTGCGCTATATCAAGCCGTCCAAGCGCCTGATTCGACAGATTTACACAATCGGATTGCCTGCCATTATCGCGCAGGCGCTCATGTCCGTCATGACCTACGGACTCAACCTGATTTTCGGCACAGTGAGCGAAAACGCGGTAACCGCCTACGGTCTGTACTACAAAATTCAGCAGTTCTTGTTATTTGCCGCCTTCGGTCTGCGCGATGCGATTACACCGATTGTCTCGTTCAATTATGGTATGCGCGATAAACAGCGCGTCAATCTCAGCATCAAATGCGGTATGCTGTATACCCTTGTGATTATGCTATCCGGCACCGTGCTGTTGGAGTTGTTCGCCTCTCCTCTCGCCCATGTATTTGGCTTATCCGGCGAGACAGAGCAGTTGTGTGTCAGTGCCATTCGAATCATCTCCCTCAGCTTAGTTTTTTCCGGAGTCAATGTTGCCGGTCAGGGTGTTTTCCAAGCCCTGCGCAGCGGCATGGAATCCCTGATTATTTCGCTGTGCCGACAGCTGATTTTCGTTTTGCCCGTCGCATGGCTGTTCGCCCGCATCGGCCTGCGCATTCACATGCCCTCTCTGATTTGGTGGACATTTCTCCTCGCGGAGACCATTTCCGCCGCACTTTTCTGCGTTCTGATGCGCCGCATTCGCCGCTCAAAAATCGCCTGTATCTGACAAAAAAGACGAATCTCACGAGAGATTCGTCTTTTTTTCCTGCATTCGCTGGCACAGCATCTCATACAGCTGTTCATGCTCCTGAATGACACAATCGACCTGTTCTCCGACCCAAATCAGGCCGGAATCTTCCGGATCAATGATCACAATATATCCAATGCCCGCGCCGCGCGCCGCATAGGCACCCGCCACGGCATCCTCAATCACAATACAATTCTCCGGATTCATATGCAGAGCCTTCGCCGCCGCACAATAAATATCCGGTGCCGGTTTTCCGCGAAAACTGCCGTCCGTACAGACGATATCTTCTCGACGGAACCAACGATTCAGCTCGAGCTTTTCATAATAAAAATCCACACTCGCCGGATTGGATGACGTCGCAATGGTAAAGGGAATGTTGTGCTTTTTGAGCAAATCCAAAACCTCCGGAATGCCGTCCGCCAGATGAAACAGCTCCGGATGCGTCAGACACAGACGCTTATACGCTTGTCTCTTGTCCAAAATCAATGCTTGCTTCTCATCTGTCGTCAGAGAATTGCCCCAAAAAATATCTACGGTTTCTGCACTGGATCTTCCGTTTGCTGTGCGCAAAAACCGGTCAATGCCAATGCTTCGCCCCAAGGTCTTTTCCGCCAGCATATTCCACGCCTGATATTGCAGAGGTGTATCAAATAACATTGTTCCATTGAAGTCAAAAATCACTGCAAATCGCTGCATCACGGACGCCTCCTCTCAAATACACGCCTTCTGGTCTCAGTATACTACACCCTTCGACTCCCCGCAATTGATTTTCTTGTCATACTTTTTTCCGCTTCGCCATAACACTATATCAACAGCATCATCCAGGAACACTTGACATAGGAGGAAGGCATATGGAACCGAAAAAAAGCACATTTGATATCAGCCGTCTGCTGCTGGACACCGTAAATACCTATGAAGAAACGGCGGATGCAATTGTTCCGGACACGTTTCCCGATCTTATGCGCATCGCCGCCGTGTTCGGAACCCCGCAGCTCAAAGACGATGTGCCGCAGTCTGGGCGCGTTTTTTTATCCGGCAGCATTCGCATGACGGTCTTTTATGTTCCGGAGGGCGGCGGCTTGCGAAAGCTGGACATCCCAGTCAGCTTTGCGCACATCGAAGAAGCGCAGGACATCAACGAGCACTGTCAATTGTTTGCCTCCTGTCAGGTTGTGTCCGCTGATGCACGCATTATGAATTCGCGCAAATTGTCAGTGACGGCAACGCTGTGCATCTCCTGTCAGGTCTTTTGTCCGGAATCACTGACATTGACAACCGCATTTGATGATGCAGACGAATGTTTAGAAATCTTGTCTGCATCGCACCTCGTGACGCTTCCGGTCTGCGCCTGCCGCAAAGAGTTTACCCTGATGGATGATGTCAATCTTGCGGATTTTTCTCGATACAGCAGCATCGCCGTTCCGCGCGCCGAGCTGCGACTTTCCGATTGCCGGCTGATGAACGAGAAGGCAATCATCAAGGGAGATGCCGTCCTACATCTGCTTGCGGAGACAACCGATGGTTTATTGGAAAACGCAGACTGCGTGCTGTCATTCACACAGATTGTAGAGGCAGAGGGCATGAAAGACGACGCACAGCTCTCGGTGCGCTTTGCCGTGCGCCATCTGGACGCAGAACTGCGCGATGACGGTCTCATTAGCGTCGGTCTCGGCGTCTCGGTGCTGCTCACGGCCTTTGAAACGCTGACCTTGCAGACCATCGAAGATGTCTATCATTTGCAGCATCCGGTGCAGATAGAAAGCCGTTCCATTCCGCTTTCCTCCTGCCAGCTGCTGCCAGAGCTGGGGTGTGAAGCCTCCGAAACGCTTTCGGTCGGCATGAAAATAGCGCAAATAGCCGATGTCACAGCGGTCACCGACCGCCTGATGCAGGAATCTTCTCCGCTCTGTCTGCGCATGATGGTATGTGTGCTGTACCGCGCCGAAGATGGCTGTTATTATTCGATTCACCGCGCGGTGCAAATGCCGCTAGATGTGCCGGCAGCACCGGAAACCGTGCGCCTGCAAGCACTGCAATGCCGCGCTTCCGCCGCTGTCAGCGGGGAGGATTCCATCGTATTGTCTCTGAGCGGCCGCTGTTCTGTCTTGGCTCAGGAATCTCTGACCATCCGCGATTTGACCACGCTGACCGTTGACACAGAAGTATGCAGCCCGACCGTGCCAGTGTCTGTGATTTTGCGTTATATGGATGCCGGAGAACGGCTCTGGGACATCGCCAAGAGCTACCGCACAACCGTAGATGCCATCCGGCAAGCCAATCAGCTGACCGAGGATGTCACGAACACACAGGCACAAATGCTGCTCATTCCGGTCCGATAACCACGCGGAGGTGCTTATGGAACGTCAAAAACTATACGAAGATATCAGCCGCCGTACCGGCGGCACCATTTATATCGGCGTCGTCGGGCCGGTTCGAGCCGGAAAATCCACCCTTATCAAGCGATTTATGGAAACGCTGGTCTTGCCCGGCATCGACAACGTGTATCGGCGCGAACGCGCCAAAGATGAATTGCCGCAATCAGGTTCCGGCCGAACCATCATGACCGCGGAGCCGAAATTTGTGCCGGAAGAAGCCGCAGAAATTGCGCTGGACGATGATGGGACATGCAAGATTCGACTGGTGGACTGCGTCGGCTATCTCATTGACGGCGCACTCGGGCAGACTGAAGAGGACACGCCGCGCATGGTCTCGACACCATGGAGCGACACCCCCATTCCCATGGCGCAGGCTGCCGAGTTGGGCACGCGAAAGGTCATTGCCGACCACTCCACCATTGGTCTTGTCGTGACAACCGACGGTACTGTAACGGATTTTCCGCGCGAAGCGTATCTGGACGCGGAGGATCGCGTGATTCGCGAGCTGAAAAGCCTGCACAAACCATTTCTCGTTCTGGTCAATTCGATGCAGCCGCAGGGCGCGGAAGCGCAGCATATTTGTCAGCAAATTTCCGATTCCTACGACGTCACCGCCATTGCCGCGGACTGCATGAACATCGATGCCGAGGAAATGGGCGCCGTGCTCAAGGCTGTGCTGTACGAATTTCCCGTGCGGGAGGTTGGCATTGTGCTGCCGCCGTGGGTCAACACGCTCCCAGCCGGTCATCGCGTCAAAGAGTCCGTTTACGACGGCATCCGCACGCAGGCACAGCGCATCGGCCGCATGCGGGACATGAAAGCGTGTGCACAGGCACTCGCGCAGACAGACTATGTGTCCGATGCGCAGGTTGTCTCGATGGAGCTGGGTACCGGCAGCGTCCAGCTGGAAATGCGCATCCCGCAGGAAATTTTTTATCAAATCGCAGGTGAACAGTCGGGACTGCCCATCCGTGGAGAGGCGGATCTCATTCCCCTGCTCACCAAGCTTGCCGCCATCCAAAAGGAATATCAGCGATTTGACGGCGCGCTGCAGCAGGTGCAGCAGACCGGTTACGGCATCGTCATGCCGACCATCGACGAACTCAAGCTGGATGAGCCGGAAATTGTGCGGCAGGGCGGCCGATACGGCGTGCGCTTAACCGCTTCCGCGCCCTCCATTCACATGATTCGCGCAGACATTCAAACCGAGGTTTCTCCCATTGTCGGTTCGGAAAAACAGTCCGCGGATCTTGTCGCTTATCTGATGTCAGAGTTTAACGGAGAGCCGGAACGCATTTGGCAGACCAATATTTTTGGCAAATCACTCAATGAGCTGGTCAGCGAAGGCATGAACACCAAGCTCGCCCGCATGCCGGAGGACGCCCGCAGCAAGCTGCAGGAAACACTGGAGCGCATCATCAACGAGGGCTCCGGCGGCTTAATTTGTATTATTCTATAGGATAAGATTTTCATTCTATCGGAGTATTTTTCTACTCAAATATTTCTAAATATGATAAAATCTTTGTAAATATTCAAGTTTTTTTGCACTTTTGATTGACAATTCCACAAAAATCCCGTATACTAAGCACATGCTAACAAGGGCGTTGCAGACATCATTCTGCAACGCTCTTTTTCTTTCAGCATACCGGAGTATGAGACGGAGCCACATGCCGCATCTCCTTTTTTGCTGTATCGTCACACACAGCGAAAGACCTTCGTATCACAAAGCAAACGCTATTCCTCTATACACATCTTCAACCATCTTCACATTTGCGGAATGTTTGCTGTCTCATCTCTCTCAAAACAAAAAAAGCGCAGATCCGCAGATCTGCGCTTTTTTGTTGTATCTATCATTCCAAAATAGACGGAATATCCGACTGCGACTGCACATACCCGTACAATCGCTGAACATCCAAGACGGCAATCGTTTTTTCAAAATGAGAAATTATCTGCATCTGTTCCAGCTCTGCCATCGAGCGATACAGCGTCGCACGGCTGATATTGAGTCTGCGGGCAAGTCCCGCAAAGCCGTCTGTCAGCCGTACCAGTCCCTCTGTCTCATGCTGCAGCAAATACATGCCAAGTGCAATGCTCGGCGTCGGTGCCGTAAACTGCTGCAGCCGATTGAGCGAATGGTGCACCTGATTTGCCAGCATCGTCAGATAATTTTCTCGAATCTGTCTGTTTTCTTGGAGCAGTTCCCGCATCTGCTGGTGTGTCAGGAAGGTCAGCATGCTGTTTGTCTTTGCGCGAACACAGCACTCCACGACAGGTGTAACTTCCGAAAACAAATCTTCCATGCCAACGCACTCGCCGGGGCATATATTGTAATACAGGACACCGTACAAATTGCAGATTTCAAGTTTTCCGGACAGCAAAAAGCCTACCGCCTCTTGTTCCCGCGTCACGCGGAGCACCTCGCCCTTGAACAAACTGTGCGGCATTACAATCTGCGCCAGCCCACGAAGGCTGTCTTTCTCACAGCCGACAAACAAGCTGGATTCCAAAAATTTGCTCTCCTGTTTTGCCGTCAGCGCCATATTCTGCCTCCTTGCCGTTTGTTCATCCCATACAAACTACTGCTAAAAAAATTATACCGCGTATCCCAGACATCGTCAACCAGATTTTTACAATCCGCAACACATCCGACCTCAAACCACCGCTTGACCGCGTCTCAAAAACGCAGTATGATGAATACATCGCATAGAATACGGGAGTCTTTTTTATGAAAATTATCGACGCACACATGCATTTCAGCAAGGCAATTCCGAGCTTTGCACCGATGGCCGAACGAGTCGGTCATTTGTACACGGAGGAGCATTTACAGGCAGAATTTGCCCGTTTAAATATCGAACGCGCCGTTGTCATGGGCAACGGCAGCATTCGTCCGGAATGCCATCAGTATCCGGACTTTCTGCGCTACTGCATTGGATTGGACAACAAAGTGATGGAAGCCCTGCCGGACGCACACATTCTTGACCTGCTGGAACAGAATCTACAACGCGAAAGCTGTGTCGGCATCAAGCTGTATCCCGGTTACAACCACGTATATGTCGGAGATGCGCGCTTTTTCCCGTTGTATGAGTTGGCGGCGCAATATGACAAACCGGTTGCCATCCACACCGGCTCGACCGCCAACGGCATGGGATTTTTAAAGTACTGTCATCCGCTCACTGTCGATGAAGCCGCCGCACAGTTTCCCAAGACGCGGTTTGTCATGTGCCACTTCGGCAATCCATGGCTGCCGGACGCCGCCGCTGTGCTGGAGAAAAATGCCAATGTCTTTGCCGATTTGTCCGGTTTGCTTGAAGGATTGTTTGATTTGGATGAACTGTTTGAAGAAAACAGCGGATATTTTTCTCTGCTCCGCACGTGGCTGGGCTATGCAGGTGGATATGAAAAGGTCATATACGGCACTGACTGGCCGCTCGTCAACATGGAACAGTATATTCACTTCATGCAGTGCTTGATTCCAGAAAAGCATCATGAGAAGGTCTTTTATCAGACCGCCAAACACGTATATCACCTGTAAACAAGTTTCACATCGCACCGCCGAAAGGCGGTGTTTTTTTTATTTTCCACAGGCTTGCAAGAAATTGATATTTACAAAAAATCTCTCCGTCGTATTATAGGGACATCTGAACACGAATGGAGGTGAAACAATGCCGGAAACCCACGGAACACCTTGTCAGGAGCTGAAAAAGCTGATGGAAATTGTCGAGAAGCATGAACAGCGTCTTGGACGCGGAAACATTGAATTTGCCGTGATTTCCACCAAGCTCAACATTATCATGGCGATTCTTGCCGCCGTCGGTGTCGCTGTCTGCGGTGCGGTCATATCTATAATACTATAAAGGAGGCGATCTCTGTGCGCAAACAGACCATCAGCTCGGATACCATCGCCCGCACGATTGTTCTTGTGCTGGCACTTGTCAATCAAATTTTAGCCATTGAGGGAAAATCCGCGATTTCTTTCGCAAATAGTGATATTTATCAGCTTGTCTCTCTTTGCTGGACCATCGGTGCGTCTATCGCCGCTTGGTGGAAAAACAACAGTTTCACCTGTCTTGCCTGTGAAGCGGACGAATGGCGCAAATGCCGGCAGCAAGACCGAAATCAACAGGCAGATGACGCGGAAAAGAAAGGGTGAACAGCATGTACGATGTCACATTTCAAACGGAAGTGCGGTATAAATCCGTCAAATACGGACAAGGAACGATTTATTCGTCCGCCTGCGGCCCTGCGAGCCTGTGCAACGCACTCAAAGTATTAGGCATCGCGTCAGTCAGTTTACCGACCATGTGCAAACTGGCGGTCAGCTGCGGTGCCCGTGTGACCGGCGGCACAGATATGCATCAATTGCTTCGCGCTGCCTCCAAAAAGTATGCGTTTGCTTATCGTACCACAAGCAAAAATGCAGAGCTGCTCGCGCATTTGAAATCCGGCGGCACAGCAATTTTACACGCCGGAACCGAATACAAGCTGTTCTCAACCAGCGGGCATTTTGTCTGTGCAGCCGCCGCCAAGGGCAGTACCATCACCGTACTCGACAGCTATTGGTACAGCAGCAAATACACGTCGAGCGCCATCCGCCGCAATTACGTTCACGTTGTAAACAAGGGCGTTGTGCAGACCAGCCTGACCCAGTGCGGCAAAGCGACGATTGACCGTGCACCCAGCTACTATTTGCTCTCCAACCCAAAGCAAGACGCTCACCCATCCGAACAGGAGGAACCGGATATGACGTATTACAAAGAGTTCAAAGATATTCCGCTTTACTACCAAGACGCCGTGAAAAAGCTGCTGGACGCCGGCGCCATCGCGGGCACCGGCAAAGGCTTGGAGCTAAGCGAAGATCTCTGCCGCGCCTTTACCATTCTCGACAAAGCAGGGCTTCTCAAGCTCTGACACACAAGAGCACGGCTTTGCGCCGTGCTCTCTTTTTTGCGTTCTTCTATTGTTTTCCGTCTGTCGGGTGTGCTATAATAGGCAAAGATGAACAGCAGAGAAAGGAAAACGGAATCTTATGAAGCGTGTTATTACCTACGGAACCTTCGATCTGCTCCACTACGGACATATCAATCTGCTCCGCCGTGCCAAGGCGCTGGGCGATTATCTGATTGTGGCAGTATCCACGGATGAGTTTAACTGGAATGAAAAGGGAAAAAAATGCTATTTTTCCTATGAAGAACGCAAACAGCTGGTAGAAGCCATTCGCTATGTCGATTTGGTTATTCCGGAAGAAAACTGGGATCAGAAGCGGTCTGACGTTCACGAATACCATGTCGATACCTTTGTCATCGGCGATGACTGGAAGGGTAAATTTGATTTTCTCGAGGAAGAAGGCTGCGAGGTCGTTTATCTGCCGAGAACGCCGGAAATTTCCAGCACAAAAATCAAAACCGAACTCAACAAGAAGTAAAGATAAAAGAACGGGCTGCTCAGCTCGTTCTTTTTATTTCTGTAAAAAATGTGCCAGCAGCGCGCTTCCCGTGGGAAAGTATCTGCCGTATTGTGCCTGCGCTTCGTTGTATTGCTGCCGCGCATGCTGTTCTGTTCTTGTGCTGTCGTACAGCAAATACGGAACCGGCGTGCGCGTGTGCGTGCGGCACCGCACCGGTGTCGCGTGATCCGGCAAGACAAGCAGGCGAAACGCCTCTCCCGCCGCATCCAGCTCGCGAAAAACCGTTGCAATCACTTGCTGGTCAATGGACGAGATTGCCTGCATTTTGCGCTGTGCGTCACCTTGATGTCCCATCTCGTCCGGTGCTTCCAGATGCACAAACGCAAAATCTGCCCCCTCCTGCAGTGCCTGTACAGCCGCCATCGCTTTTCCGGTAAAATTGGTGTGCAGCGATCCATCCGCACCGGAAACAGGTACCGATTCCAGACCAATGCCGGCGGCGATGCCGTGCAGCAGATCTGTCGCAGAGACCATCACACCGCGTTTTCCGGTCTGCTCTCGAAACGGCGGCAGCTGCACCGGTGTGCCGGCGCCCCAAAACCAAAGACCGTTCGCCTTATGTAAGCCGCGTGCCTGCCGCGCTTGATTGACAGGGTGTCTGTCCAAAATCACATGACTTTTGTACATCAGCTCGCGCAGCAACGGCTGCTGCGGCAAATACGCCCCGATTGGTTCTCCCAAATGATCATGCGGCTGTGCAAGCACAGGCAGCACTCCGTTGTGCCAGCACAGCAAATGCCGATATCCCGTTCCGGTATGGAACGAAATATCAGAATTTTCAAATTCGCCCCGGATAACATCCATCAAAATTGCTGCCTCGTCTGTCGAGATTTCATTCGCACTGTGATCCAGCAGAACACACTGCGAAAACGCCGCTGCTTCCGTCCTCAGCGTCACCAGATTTGCGCGCAGCACAATATCATTTTTATTCATATGCACGCCCAATCCCAGCGCTTCCAGCGGGGCTCTCCCTGTATAATAGCGTTCCGGCGGATAGCCCAAAATAGAAAGATTGGCTGTATCACTGCCAACCGGCACGCCGTTCGGCACTGTCTGCACGGTTCCAATTTCTGATTTTCGTGCCAAGGCATCCAGCATCGGTGTGTGTGCAGCGGCAAGCGGTGTCTTTCCGCGCAGGCGTTCCAGCGGTTCATCCGCCATGCCATCTCCGAGAACAATCAGGTATTTCAACGACTCTCTCCTTTCTGTCGCATTTCTCACGTTCTTGTGTAGGCAAGCTGCGACGGTTTCGCATGATATGATGCAAGAATTCCTTTATTTTTCGTAAAATATGCAATTCTTTCGTGTTTATTTTTTGGAATTTTATTCTTGTATTTTTTCGCGTTGTCTGCACATTCGCATATAAAAAACAAAAATACCGGAACGGCAAGCCGTTCCGGTATCGCGTTTCAGATTCAAATCAATTACTTAGAATCAGCCGGTGTTTCGTAGAAACGAACCCAGTCAAAATCCAGTGCTTCTGCGATGCGCATCGCCGTGCCAACCGGCAGACGATAATCGCCCAGCTCGATGCGAGTATAATAGCTACGAGCAATATGTGCCTTCTGAGCCGTTACTTCCTGAGTCAGGCCCTTGCTTTTTCTAAGTTCAACTAACCAGTCACGCATAGTAATTCACCTCAAATGAAATATCGAAAACTCTTTTGAAACCAGAGTATCTGTTTCTTAACGATGTTCATTATAACATCAATCTTCTGGCTTGTATATGTGTTTTCTGCCAGATTTTACGGGAATTTTGCTTGTTCTTGCTGTCATGATGTTACAAATTTGAGTAGAATCGACGCGGACAGATTGTGTGTTAAATTTCTGTTTGCGAATGGGATTACTTGACCAGCTTGGAAATCGTTTTGAACACCGGACCGGATGCATTCTTTTGCAGCTCAAACAAAACAGCCTCCGCCGTTGTCATTAGAACGCCTTCCTGCTGCGCGCGAATCAAACCGATTTCCATATCATGCGCCGTGCGGGAGCCAACGCAGTCCTCCACGATGACAACCTTCTTGCCCATGTCAATCAAATCCATTGCCGTCTGCAGCACGCAGATGTGCAGCTCTGCGCCGCACAGCAGCACGGTATCACAAGCAGCTGCTTCCACAGCGGCGTGCAGACCGGCATCATCCATGCAGCTGAATGTGGTCTTTGGCAGATACGGCACGGTGCCCAGCACTTCCTTGATTTCCGGCACTGTCGAGCCCAATCCCTTCGGATACTGCTCCGAGGCAATCATCGGAATGTCCAGTGCTTTTAATCCCTTGAGCAGCAGACAGGTGCGCGGAATAAAGGCATCTTTGTTGTGCATAGCCGGCATCAGTTTTTCCTGATAGTCGACAGCGAGAACCATCGTTGTTTCTTTTTTCAGTCTCATCATTGATCTCCTGTTCCAGTACGTGTACAATCTCTTTTCATTATACCGTACTCCTCGTCAAACGACAAGAAAAAATCCGGCTTCTTATGAAACCGGATGATTATTTCCCATACAATGGTACAATTTTACTGTGATTCCTGCGCTGTTTGCTCTGCTTCCAGCTGATCAGCAGGAATATCTTTTTCTGCATAGTATTTCCCGTCAATCCACCAGCCGACAACAAAGCCGGCCACTGCACCAATCAGCTCCAAAATTCGGTTGTCCCAGTGCAGAGCACCGGTCAAAAACATACCAATGGCAAATCCCAAGACAACGCCCAGATACTCTGACCGCGGAATCGTATTGAATGCTTTGCTCTGCGTGCTATGATATCCTTTTTTCATTCTCGTTTCCTCCTGTCAGAAAATACCCAAAAACTTTTTTCTCGGCTGCGGCATACCGTCTCGTGTCAGGCACTCCATAACCGCTTTGCCCATCCCGTTGTAATAATAGCTGTCAGATTGTTCTTCCCGCACGCAAACGCGCAGGCTGCTCCATTCCTGACTGCCGGAATAGTTGCGTTCATCACGCAGACGGCGAATCTTTTTCTTCACCTCTGCCTCGATATGATTGGTCTCAATGACAAAACTGACCAACGTGAACACATGTGCCGGATCTTCCGTCGGCACTGTGCGGTCATGTATGGTTTGAAAAATTGCACACAGTTCCTGCCAAACGTCCGGTGTCAGCGTCTCCCTGCACAAAAAATAGCAGGTCTCGCCGCACATGCCATCCTGCGACAAATTGCTCTGAATACCGAGAAAATGCCGTCCATCCCGCTTGATATATCCCGCCGTCATTGGAAACTCAATGCCGCAGCAGGTGACATTTTTTTGAATTTCAAATGGTGCGCCGTACTGCCGTTCCGCCTTTTCCAGAAACTGTTGGGACAGTTGCGCAAATGTCTGTTCCATCGGTTTCATCTCCTCTCTCTATTGGTAAGTGTAGCACGAAATCGACTGAACAGCAAGCGCGTCAGAACTGTAATCTGCGAAATTCCGACGGCGTAATGCCGGTTGCGCCGCGAAAAGCACGCGTAAAATGCGACGCACTGTTAAATCCGCACAGCTCCGCAATCTGTTCCACCGTGTTTTGCGAACCAATCAGCATCTGTTTGGACTGTTTGAGTCGATACGACAGCAAATATTCGTGCGGGGTACAGTTTAAATATTTCTTAAAACAACGAATCAAATGCGGCTTGCTGATGCTGCACAAATCAGCGAGATCATCCAAGCTAATCGGATGGGTATATTTCGTGCGGATATGCTCCAAAGCAGGAAGCAGCAAATCATTCATCGCACTGACCTGCTGTTTGCTGTCCGCCATGCGGCACAGAATCTGATTGACGTACAGCGAAATGCGGTGCTCATTGCCGACATTGGACTGCGCTTCGGAAATAATGCGCAAAAACACCTGCTTGAGCCGCCAAAAGTCCTCGCCCACATACACCATGCCATTTTGATTGATTAGATACTTGACATACGATGCACAGCTGCTGCCGTTAAAGTGAAACCACAAAAATTCCGTGTCTCCATTGCAATAATATCGATGCTTCTGATAACAGTCAATGAGCACAATCTGATTGCTGCCCGCTGTCACGCTTTTGCCATTCACTTCTATCGTCATGGTTCCGCTGCAAATATACATGAGCAGATAAAGTTCTAAATATTCTCTTTGTATATCATACCCTTGCTTGCAATAAAAATGTCCAAACTGCGGACAATAATACAGTGCGGAGCGTGCAAATTCCGATGGTGTGGAAAAGTCCATAAACGAGGCATCTAATACGCCCTTATCAACAATTTTCATAGCATCTTTTCTCTTTCTTTTCCCTTAACTGAAAAGCGCCCTCGCCCCAAGGAGCGAAGGCGCTATATCCAGAAGAGAAACTATGTGCTTATTTTACTTTGCCTTTGCAGCAGCTTCCTTGCGGCGAGCCTTAACAGCCATAGACTCACGGGTGACATCAAGGAGAACTGCGCCGATGATAACGAGACCGAGCACCATGTTCTGTACTGCGGAGTCGATAGACAGCAGGGTGAAGCCGTTGCGCAGGGTTGCGATAATCAGCGCGCCGATCATGGTGCCGATCATCGTGCCCTTGCCGCCCATGAACGATGCGCCGCCGATAACACACGCTGCGATTGCGTCGGTATCATACGGCTGAATGGCATTGGCACCGTTGCAGATACCGGAACGGCCGATGGATACGATGCCTGCCAGAGCTGCCATAAAACCGGACAGCGCATAGCAGAAGGTCAGCACGTTCGGTGCATTGATGCCGGACAAACGGGTTGCTTCCATGTTGCCGCCTGCACAGTAAATGGAACGGCCCAGAGAAGTGCGGGTCAGCAGGATGTGCATGATGACGTAAATAACTACAACAATGATAAAGCTGACTGGGAAACCGCCAATTGTCGCAGAACCCAGTGCCATGACACCGTCCGGGAAGCCGGATACCATCTGAGAAGATACAACCAGAAGCGATGCGCCCCACAGGAAGTTCTTCATGCCCAACGTAGATACGAACGGATGCGGCAGGTGCAGACGTGTCAGCAGCAAGCCGTTAATCAGACCGATCAGGGTGCCGGCTACAATCGCAATGACGATGAGGACGAGCGAGTTGGTCATGCCGCCCTTGACGAGCATGCCACAGATACAAGCACAGAATGTCGCATTTGCACCAACCGACAGGTCAATACCTGCGGTAATCAAGCACAGCAGCATACCGGTGGACAGCAGCGCGGTAAACGTCGTCTGCTTTAAAACTGACATTAAGTTATTATACGTCAAAAACTTATCACTGACAATGGTTAATACCACACACAGAATAATCAGCGCCGCCAGTGTACCAAGGAACGAATTGCCATTGGATTTTTTCTTTGTCTTAGTCATCTAAAGTACCTCCCCATGCTGCTTTCATGAGACTTTCCTGATTGAAATGCTTGCTGTCACGGTCTACCGTCGCCATGACTCTGCCGCCGCGCATGACAATTACGCGATCCGACATACCCAAGATTTCCGGCATTTCCGACGAAATCATAATAACGCATTTGCCTTCTTTGACGAGACGGTTCATAACGTTATACACTTCAATCTTTGCGCCAACGTCAATGCCTCGCGTCGGCTCGTCAAAGATAAAGATATCTGCATCGGTATTGACCCATTTGCCAATAACCACCTTCTGCTGGTTGCCGCCGGAAAGCTGTCCGACAATTTCGTTCGCAGACGGTGTCTTGATGCGCAGGTCGCGAATGTTGGCTTCGGTTGCCTCGCTGATTTTCTTGTCGTTGAGGAACAAACCGCTCGTAAAGCCCTTCATGTTGGCAAGAATAACATTGTTTCGAATGCTCTCCTGCAGCACTAGACCCTGACCCTTTCGATCCTCCGTCAGGAACGCAATGCCGTTCTGAATTGCATGACGCGGTGTTTTAATTTTTACTTCTTTGCCGTGAATGAAAATCTTGCCGCTGTCCAGCGGATCTGCGCCAAAGATGGCGCGCATGGTTTCGGTACGTCCCGCGCCGACCAATCCGGCGAAGCCGAGCACCTGACCGTT